>CANHZI010000121.1 GCA_947464955.1 Oxalobacteraceae bacterium | reverse complement strand
TCGCTTCTTAGGCTATGGCTTCACAAAAGAATTTGCAGTCAAACCAAATGAGCAGGATTTCGTCTTAAAAAGTGCGCAAGATGGTGAGGAGGAAATTGAAGTTCAAATTGGTAAAGAATTTGACTTTCTAAGTTTTATTATGCCTTACAAATCTTCCCGTGGTGCGCTACGTTATAGTGAATTTGAACCACTCAGCGTACGCCCAGATTCGATGGGTAAAAAATTTGGTATTCCTAGATACTTCCTGCTCAAAATCGAATTCAAATAAACGGACTAAGGCCCTGACCAAACAAAAACGCCACAATGAATTTGCATCCTCATTAGTGGCGTTTTTATTGAATGGTGAATGTGAACTAGACGGTGCGGGGCTTATTTCTTTTCCCAAACTGCCATCATATCAGGGGAGCCTTGGGTGCGAATTCCGTTGTCTGACAGCACACCTTCGGTTTCGTGTATCATGGCTTTTCTTGGCAGAACCATCGTTTCACCCCAACGTTGGTCGTAATGAATGACGATCAAATCGTCCTTCAGATCGCGCAGAACTTCAACCAAATGTTTCAAACTCCGAATAGGTGTACCGTTGATTGAATAAATGACTGCGCCAAAACGATTGCTATAGCCTGTTACCAATTTGTGTGGAAAAAATGGTGAGGCCACGACCACTAACTCTTCACGCTCTTGGCTAGGCATTTCACCGCGTCGCGTCACTAACGGACTTGCGTTATATGCATAGCCGTTGAGTGCAGGTGCATTGTTGCCGATAAAGCTCAGGTATTCAATCGTTGCCCGGGAAAACACAATCGGACCAAGAATAAAATAAGATGGATACCCACCTTGCAAATCTGAGATGAGATGTGGGCGACCGGAGAACACGGGAGCCTGCAGTTTGACGACTTTTCCGCCCCGAACAACGGTCAGAGGCAACAAGCCTTTGGATGCAATTTGTTGCACCTTGTATTTGAACATGACCCGCACATTTGGTTTAAGTTTCACCATGCATTGATTATCAATCGGCGTATCTCCGATATGAGTGATCACATCCCATTCTTTCAACACAGGCGGAGCACCATTGCTGTACGGCGCATGAATAATGCAACCTTCGACGTTTTTATCGACTTTCAAGAAGTCACGCAAAATAGGATTCTCGAATGTTTGAGTGACATCCAACAAAATCGGCTTACCTTGATACTTACCATCAGCCACATCTGCTAAGAACAGTTCAATCTCTTCATTCGGAATGATGTACCCGATATTCTGTGCATGCATTAAGCCGGAGAATGCAAGACCAATCATCTTTTCACCAGCGATGACAGGACCGCCACTATTACCTGGATTAATCGCCGCATCAACTTGAATACGGAGTCCACTCACAGCACCATCATAATCGACGAATTCGATACGAGAAACGATACCTTTTGTAATCGAGAGGGAGTTGCCGCCAGTCGGATAACCGTAGGCGAACACAGCATCAGTAATTTCGGGCAGTTTGTTGCTTCGCGCCACTGCCAAGTGCGTATCGAAGAACGAAGCGTCTTCCACTTCTAGCAAGGCAAGATCCATTCCGCGTGCAATCGCTATTAATCGCGCAGCAACCTTATTACCATCCTGGCCATTTTGTATTTGAACTTGACTGGCGTATTCCACCACATGAGCATTTGTCAAAATTCGCTTACCTTCGATAACAACACCAGACCCCGTCACTTCTTGCGGTGCCGCTTTGGCCCACGGTTTAAAGGGATCAGGCCCTCGAAGAGTAGAGAAAACTTTGACAACTGATTTTTCAAGATTCACAGTCGATTCAACATTTTTCTTTGCACTTCCTTCCGCGATCGCATTGGATGTGAGTAGAACATAAAGAAAAACAGTGCTCAATGAAAAGTACAGAAGCCAATTTGCTTGTATTTGTTTTATTTGCAAATATTTCATCGGATAAAAATAGTGGTTAAAAAGTTAAAAAACGAATTTGTGGAACCATAAATGCTTCGATACTAAATGCTTTGATACCGCGAGAACTATTTTATTGGTTCTTGTTTTGGAGCTTCTTTCGCAACTTCAGATGTAGGATCTGATTGAAGTTTCATCGGCTCAATTTGGCAGTTGCTTGCCTGTGCGATGCCCTTCAAATAAGCACGCCGAATAATTCCTGCGACGCCTGCGGCTCCGACTTCGCGCTCGCGACGGTCTGCGCCAGAAAGCTTACGTATCCAAGAACGGAAAGGAATAACCCCTGCGGTGAAACTTTTCAAGGCACCTACCGTGGCATTCCCTATTTCTTCGGCGCCGCGGTCTAATACATTACCTTTTGCATCGACACGAATCGTATCGAGGTCTGCACCGAGCACCATGTCCAAGTCATGAACCTCTTTCTTGAGACTTTCACAACTCATGTTTTCTGGCTTCGCATAAGCGGTCTTGCGAGCCTGTTGCAAGATTGCAGGCACTTCAGTACGTACCAAGTTGAGATCACTAAACGGAGTAGCGATAGCATCTCCAACCCGAGCATCCATACTTGCTTGGTTGCCTGCGATAGGGGTTGGCACTCTACCGACTGCTTCATCCTTTTTTCCTTTACTGGCACAGGCGCTCAAAGCAATCACCACAAGCGATAGACAGAGCTTGGGCAAAGTCCGTTTAAATGAAATTTGGTTCAAGTACATGAGTTCCTCATTGATTAAACTACATCATGTCAAATTTAAAAAAAGCTGATCGGTTTGCCGTGTCCTGTGTAACAACTTTTTAGTCTACTGCAAAGTGTCGCCAGAATGTGATTTTATTGCAAGGTATTTTTCTCATTGAACACATGAGCCATGAAAAGAAACCTTGAAGCCATTCACCTGATCCAATCAAAGTTTCACCTGATGCCACTCGAGTTAAAACAAAAGACCCTACAAAATTCATTGCAAAATCACGGACTTGCGTGCTTTCCGGTACAATCTCAGATATGAATCCTGCTCCGAAAAATCTATTTGCCTTTCCGCGCTACCGTCCCGATGTTGGCGGTGAACATGCTGCGCCCTTCCTCCCTATGTCCCGCGCTGAAATGGATGCGCTAGGATGGGATAGTTGCGACATCATTCTGATCACAGGTGATGCTTATATTGACCATCCAAGTTTTGGTATGGCATTGATTGGCCGTCTATTGGAACAGCAAGGATTCCGTGTTGGCATCATTAGCCAACCCGATTGGCATTCAGCAGAGGATTTTCGTGCGCTGGGTCGCCCTAATTTGTATTTTGGCATTACCGCGGGCAATATGGATTCTATGGTGAATCGTTACACCGCTGACCGCAAAATTCGCTCAGAAGACGCCTACACACCCGATGGCGACCCGAACAAGCGACCTGATCGCGCCGTGGTGGTCTATGCGCAGCGTGCCCGCGAAGCCTTTCCCGAAGTGAATGTCGTGATTGGTAGTATCGAAGCGAGTTTGCGCCGAATCGCCCATTATGACTATTGGTCCGACAAAGTGAAGCGTTCGGTACTTCCCGATTCAAAAGCTGATCTCCTCGTGTTCGGCAATGCTGAACGCGCCATTGTCGACTTAAGCCATCGCTTAGCCGCAGGCGAACCGATCAAGTCAATTCGAGATCTACGTGGCACCGCGTTCATGACGCCATCGAACTGGCTACCGGACGAAGATTGGAGCGAAATCCAATCGATCAAACTCGATACTCCGGGCAAGATCGAGCCGCATACGAATCCCTACGAAATGGTACCCGAGGCAGGCGCTACCGGCGGTGCAAAGTGCAGTACCGGTGGAGAAGCCAAAGCAGAAACTGCGGCAGAGGATGTCGTCAAAGCACAAGCGATCCGTATCATGAGTCGTGAAGAGCGACAAGCGATGCTACGCAACAAACACAACAAAACCGTTATTCGCTTGCCGTCTTTTGATGCTGTCAAAGACGATCCGGTGATGTATGCCCATGCTTCACGTGTTTTTCATCTAGAAGCGAACCCTGGTAATGCGAAAGCCTTATCGCAGGCGCACGGCGATCGCGATGTATGGATTAACCCACCGCCCTTGCCTTTAGCGATGGACGAGATGGACGGTGTTTACGATCGATCCTACGCCCGCGCTCCGCATCCTAGTTATGGCAAAGCACGCATTCCTGCATGGGAGATGATTCGTTTTTCCGTCAATATAATGCGAGGCTGTTTCGGTGGTTGCACTTTCTGCTCCATCACCGAACATGAAGGTCGTATTATTCAAAGCCGTTCCGAGCCTTCGATCTTGCGTGAAATTGAAGAAATTCGCGACAAAACGAAGGGCTTCACAGGCACCATTTCCGATTTGGGTGGACCGACTGCGAACATGTATCGCCTCGCTTGCAAGGATAAGAAAATCGAAGAGTCTTGTCGTCGCCTCTCTTGCGTCTATCCAAGTATTTGCAGCAACCTAAACACCGACCACTCTAAGCTCATTTCGCTGTACCGCAAAGCACGCGCCATTCCTGGTGTGAAAAAGATTTTGATTAGCTCGGGCTTAAGATATGACCTCGCGGTTCGCTCGCCAGAATACGTCAAGGAATTAGTCACCCATCACGTCGGTGGCTTGCTGAAAATCGCACCTGAACATACTGAGACCAATACCTTATCGAAGATGATGAAGCCTGGCATCGGCACCTATGATGCGTTCAAGGCGATGTTTGAGAAGTATTCAAAAGAAGCCGGCAAGGAACAATATCTTATCCCCTACTTCATCGCGGCGCATCCTGGCACTACCGATGAAGATATGGTGAATTTGGCGCTCTGGCTGAAGAAAAACAACTTCAAATTGGATCAAGTACAAACCTTCATGCCTACGCCAATGGCTTTAGCGACGACGATGTACCACACGCGCAAGAATCCATTAAAGAAAATCACTGCTGATTCAGAGGTAGTGGAAACAGCGCGTTCAGGCAAAATTCGTAAATTCCACAAGGCCTTACTACGTTATCACGCACCTGAGAATTATGAAGTAGTGAAGGAAGGATTGCTGCGTATGGGACGTGGAGATCTCATTGGTAGTAGTGAACGTCATTTAATTCCTTCCCGTGCGCCAATCGTCGCAAACTTGGTAAGCGCTGGTGTAGTACCCGTTAAACGTGGTGCTGCGCCGAAGCTGAACACCTTTGGCAAGCATTCAGCAACTCGCATAGCGGCCAAAGCCCCAGCGTCGACGAAGCCGAGCGGCTCTACACTCTCCTATAATTCGGCCAAGCCTAAGAAGGCGGCGGCAAAACCAAACCTCGGACGTTCGGGGAGAAAGTAGAAAGTTGCAAGCTAGATGTCGGACTTTGGTAAAAAGACATTTGTTCTAAGTTGATTTCGACGCAACACGACTTTAAAAAATCCACTGTTTTTCGTGTTTTTTCTAAGATAGCGCTGTACAATTTCCTCAAGGCAAAATTTCGCGTTACACAGTTTTTTGCCAAGGTTCCCATGTTTGAACTCACTGACGGAGAGCGCAATGAAACACATGAAAACGGTGTTAATCCTGGAGCACACGGAAGAAGTTTTTGACAAGTTGACTTGCGACGTCTGTGGCGCCGAGTCGAAGTGGGACCAAAACTGGTCCACTGCCGAACACGAAAAATGCAATACAACGATACAACTCGACGAAGAGGAGTCGTTTGCACACGGTGGTTCATCGGCACAGACGCAATATCATATCTGCCCGCATTGTTTTAAGACTGAATTGGCCAAATGGTTTGAAAGTCATAGACAAGCCAAGCCTACCATCACCAAATCTGTCTGGTAATTTCCAAAGAAGAACGGCACTGTTGAAATTCCAAGAAAAGGATCGCGGCCTGCGATCCTTTTTCGTTTTCGGAATGAGCATATTGCTAAGCCATCATTATCCTGCGGTACGCCGTATATTTCGGAATATCGCTGCGCTCTTCTCTCATCGTCGCTCTATAGCACACTAGCTAAGGTATAATCGAAGGTTTGATTATATTTACCATCTAAAAGAGTCCCCATGGAAGCAGAACGCCTCAATAGTATTTCCAACCTGCTCGCAGACTTAACGAGTCGCGAAGCCGAACTTCGGAGGTATCTTTGACTTCGACGTCAAGTCAGAGAAACTCGAACAAGTCAACGGTGAGCTCGAAGATCCAAAGGTTTGGGAAGACCCCAAACGTGCTCAAGAGCTAGGAAAAGAGAAAAAATCGCTAGAAAATATCGTTCATACTTTGATCAAGATCGACACCGATCTGAAAGATACGAACGAAATTTTTGCCATGGCACGCGAAGAGGATGATGAGGACACACTCATTGCTGTTGAGGCTGATGTTGAACATCTCAAAGAATTAGTCGAAGGTATGGAGTTCCGTCGGATGTTCAATAATCCGATGGATCCTAATAACTGCTTTATCGATATTCAAGCCGGCGCAGGCGGCACTGAAGCGCAAGACTGGGCATCGATGCTCTTGCGTCAGTACTTACGTTATTGCGAGCGCAAAGGATTCAAAGTTGAAATTCTCGAGCAATCGGACGGCGAGGTTGCCGGAATTAAGACGGCGACATTAAAAGTCGAAGGCGAATATGCCTACGGTTTTCTGCGTACAGAAACAGGAGTTCACCGCCTAGTTCGCAAGTCACCTTTTGACTCGGCCAACGGTCGCCACACTTCGTTCTCAAGTTTGTTTGTTTACCCTGAGGTAGATGAGTCATTTGAGATCGACATCAACCCAGCGGACGTTCGCGTTGATACTTATCGTGCTTCGGGTGCCGGTGGTCAGCATATTAACAAAACAGATTCTGCGGTTCGTTTAACTCACGGCCCATCAGGTATCGTGGTGCAATGCCAAAACGACCGAAGCCAACATCGCAATCGTGCTGAAGCATGGGAAATGTTAAAGGCGAAATTATATGAGCTCGAATTGCGTAAGCGCATGAGCGAGAAGCAAAATCTGGAAGACACCAAAACCGACGTCGGTTGGGGCCATCAAATCCGCTCATATGTACTTGACCAATCACGTATTAAAGACTTGCGTACAAACTACGAGATGGGCAATACCAAGGCCGTGCTAGATGGTGATCTCGATGGCTTTATCGCCGCATCGCTAAAGCAAGGCGTCTAAGATTTTCGCCTACATTCACGACACAAATTACATTTACCTTTTAGAGAAGAATCATGTCCGATCAACAAAATACAGCAGCAGAATTGCCACAAGACGAGAATTCGATTATCGCTGAGCGTCGTGCCAAGCTGGATGCTATTCGCGCCCAAGGCGTTGCTTTCCCTAACGATTTTCGTCCTGCACACAAAGCTGCTGATCTGCAAGCACAATACGGTCAGAGCACGCGCGAAGATCTCGAAGCGCAGAATGTTGAAGTGTCGGTTGCCGGTCGTATGATGTTGAAACGTGAAGCAGGCAAAAAGGCAGCGTTCGCGACTTTACAAGACGCATCTGGACTGAAAGCAGATGGTCGCATTCAACTCTACGTCACCAGCGACAAGACTGGCGAAGCCGAAATGGAAGCATTCCGTCACTACGATTTAGGTGACATCCTCGGCATTGAAGGTGTGTTGTTTAAGACCAAAACCGATGAGTTGACCATCAAAGTAACAAAACTGCGCTTACTCACGAAGTCCCTGCGCCCATTGCCAGACAAGTTCCATGGTTTGTCGAATCAAGAGACCAAGTATCGTCAACGTTACGTAGACTTGATCATGAGCGAGGAAACTCGCCGCACTTTCAAAGCCCGTACTGCAGCCATGAGTTCTATCCGTAATTTCATGAATAGTCATGGCTTTATGGAAGTTGAAACACCGATGTTGCATGTGATTCCAGGTGGTGCTGCAGCAAAGCCTTTCATTACGCATCACAATGCACTCGATATGGAAATGTATTTGCGTATCGCCCCAGAACTGTATTTGAAGCGCTTGGTGGTTGGTGGTTTCGAACGTGTTTTTGAAGTCAATCGTAACTTCCGCAACGAAGGTGTGTCACCCCGTCACAACCCTGAATTTACGATGATGGAATTCTATGCGGCTTACGTGGATTACAAATGGTTGATGGATTTCACTGAAGAAGTCATTCGTAAAGCAGCGATCGACGCCCATGGCACAGCAGTATTGACTTACCAAGGAAAAGAGTTGGATCTGTCAAAACCATTCCAACGCTTAACGATAGTCGGTGCAATTAACAAATATGCGCCGCATTACACCGCAGACCAATTGAATGATGCTGAGTTCTTAAAAACTGAGCTGAAAAAATTCGGCGTCAAACCATTCGCCACTTCAGGCTTGGGTGCACTGCAGTTGGCATTGTTTGAAGAAACAGCGGAAGCACAATTGTGGGAGCCGACTTACATCATCGACTATCCAGCCGAAGTTTCTCCATTGGCTCGTGCTTCAGACACAGTTCCAGGCATCACAGAACGTTTTGAATTGTTCATGACCGGCCGCGAAATTGCGAATGGCTTCTCTGAGTTAAACGATGCAGAAGATCAAGCAGCACGTTTCATGGCACAGGTTGCCGCAAAAGATGCGGGAGATGAAGAAGCGATGTATTTTGATGCGGACTATATTCGCGCCTTGGAATACGGTTTGCCTCCAACCGGCGGTTGCGGTATCGGTATCGATCGTTTGATGATGTTGATTACAGATTCACCGAATATCCGTGACGTGATCCTCTTCCCCCACTTACGTCGCGAAGAGTAATCGTAGTCTGCATAAGGAAAGGGCGCTTCCGGCGCCCTTTTTGTTCCTTGATTCACTTCAGCTCAGCTCTTTAACGACCGCAAGCGCACTCAGGAAGGAATTCTCTACCCTTCCCCCACCCTCAAGACCAGCTGCAAACCAATCGCCGCAAACACCAATCTTGGTCTCTGCGTCCCATAGGTGACTTTGCGCTAGTGGCTTATCCGCCAAAGAGAATCGCCAGCGATGGGCTACCGCATGAATCGCTTGTACTGGTGAACCAGTTGCTTCATGGAAGGCTTTCGATAGTTTTTCTTTGACACGTTCGTGATCATCTTCCAGATGTTCAACACTCCAAGCCGCACTTGCATGGCAGACCCAGCGTTCGCCAGCACGGTGCTCCGGCTTTGAGGTATCCCGAGCAATCCAAGCTAAGCGTGAATTGTTAATCCAAGCGCCGTCGTAAGGCAGATTTAATGGGTTTTGGAAAGCTAACATCAAAGCCCAACAAGGCTGCATATGCACACTCGCCACTGTATTTGCTAAGCGCGGATGTTCTTTCAGTAAAACCGCAGCTTGTTCTGCAGGGATGGCAACAATGACGGCATCAAACGGCCCCGCTGACGCCAGCACAGCAACCTCGTCCGACTTCACAGACAGAAGCCATTGGTCACCATGAGAAACAATAGCTTGAACCTGTTGTTCCAAACGAACATCAACGCCGTGGGCCAATTGCTGGCCCAATGCACTCATTCCAGGTACTGGCACGAATCGTTGCCGCTCCCCCTTTCCGGCGGCGGAACTACTTACTTGAGCATGATCCAAATTAACCAGCTTGCTATCCCAAGCGGCTATCCAACCCAATTTACGCCAATCATTCACTTCTTTCTTGAATCTGTCCGAGGATGCGGTAAAGTACTGTGCACCAAAATCAAAACCACCAAATTCTGTCTGTCTTGTGCACATACGGCCACTGACACCCCTACTCTTTTCATACACCGTCACTTGATGCCCTTGCGCTTGGCACTGTCTTGCCGCAGTTAAGCCTGCTAATCCTGCACCGATGATGGCGACATGCATATCATTCTCCTTGTTTTTATGAATAAGAAACCATAAGTCACTGACGACAACTACAACGGATAATTATTGGGACAAAAAAAAGCCCACGGCTTAGCGTGGGCTCATTTCATTATACTGCTTTTTCATCTTCGACCGGCCAGTCGCGGATGTATGCTTTCAACATCTTGTTTTCGAAGCTCTGCGCTTCTAACACAGCACGCGCAACGTCATAGAACGAAATTACGCCCATCAAGGTTTTCGCATCCATCACAGGCAAATAACGTGAATGCTTCTCAAGCATCATGCGACGTACTTCATTAACTTCAGTTTCTGGGGTGACCGTCATTGGATGATCATCCATATATTTGCGAACTGTGCCATCACCAACGGAACCACCGTTCTTGTGGACCGCACGGATGACTTCGCGGAAAGTTAGCATACCAACCAAATCACCAAACTCCATCACGATCAAAGAACCAATATCTTTCTCTTCCATGAAGCTAACAGCGTCTTTCATTGGCGTATCTGGTGTGATTGTGAAAAGAATATTCCCCTTCACTTGCAGAATTTCTGAAACTTTCATGTCGTCCTCCGTTGATTCTGTTCCGCGCGATGTGTGCTGCTAGCTTTAGTTACTAACAAGCACCTAGGCTTGCACTCAATGTATCGCATACAGAATTAAAAATCTAGTGATATGACTCAAGAATTTTGCAATCCGCACAATTATTTTGAAGAATTGTGTATTTTTCAAATGCTCAAGCATGTCAAGACTTTTCAAACACTCTTGCAGTGCGTACGATGTCGCCATTCACATCAGGAGAATACCAATTTATGAGCGGTCCAAAATACCCTGGGTTCGAAACCCTCTCATTACACGCAGGTGCCGTCGCTGATCCGGCGACTGGCGCACGTGCCACTCCCATCTATTTCAGTTCATCGTTTGCGTTCAAAGACTCCGATCATGCCGCCTCGCTCTTCAACATGGAACGCGCTGGGCACGTATATAGTCGCATTAGCAACCCAACCAATGCCGTTTTAGAAGAGCGTATGGCAGCATTAGAGAATGGCGTTGCTGGTCTTGCGGTCGCCAGCGGACAAGCGGCACTTCATCTGGGCCTCAGCACCATTGCGGGGGCGGGATCCCATATTGTCGCCTCGCACGCACTCTATGGCGGATCCCATAATCTACTCGCTTATACCCTGAAGCGCTTCGGCATTGAAACCACTTTTGTGGATCCCCGTGATTTAGATGCATGGCGTAATGCGATTCGCCCTGAGACTAAAGTGTTCTTCGGCGAGACACTCGGCAACCCGGGGCTCGATGTATTGAACATTCCAGCTATTGCGGAAATTGCCCACGAAAACCATTTGCCACTATTTGTCGATTCTACTTTTACCACGCCATATTTGTTGAAGCCAATTGAACAGGGCGCCGATTTAGTTTTTCACTCAGCCACCAAATTCTTATGCGGTCATGGCACCGCCATTGGCGGCGTATTGGTAGATGGCGGCAGCTTTGATTGGCAGAAGGCATACGATAAAACCGGACGCTTCGCTGAGTTATGCGAACCTTATGAAGGTTTCCATGGCATGGTCTTCGCAGAAGAATCCACCGTTGGTGCTTTCTCGCTTCGTGCGCGACGCGAAGGCTTGCGTGATTTCGGCGCTTGCATGAGCCCACACAATGCGTTCGCCATTCTGCAAGGCATTGAAACCTTGGGAATGCGTATGGATAGACATGTGTCGAATGCACGGCGTGTGGTGGAATTCTTAGCCGCCCATGCAGCAGTCGAATCCATCGCCTTCCCCGAACTCGACAGCCATCCCGATTACGAGTTAGCGAAAACTTTACTGCCTAAAGGTTGCGGTTCAGTATTTTCCTTCAATATCAAGGGCGATCGCGCGGCAGGACAACGCTTTGTCGAGTCACTTAAGGTCTTTTCCCATCTAGCCAATGTCGGTGATGCAAAATCATTGGTGATACACCCAGCATCTACCACGCACTTCCGTGTACCAGCAGAACAGCTCGCGGCATCTGGCATTAGCGAGGGCACCATACGACTTTCTGTCGGTTTAGAAAACGTTGACGATCTAATTGAAGATCTGTCTCGTGGTTTAAAAATGGCGCAGAAAGGCAAATAAGATGCACATCCAAATTCAACATAAAGAAGTGTATGCCTACACCGGTGGCAAAGCATTTAACCCGAATCTCCCCACCGTCATTCTTGTGCATGGCGCACAAAATGATCACTCAGTGTGGGCGCTACAATCACGCTATCTTGCCCATCATGGGTTTAGTGTGCTTGCGGTCGATTTACCAGGTCATGGACGCAGCCAAGGGCCTGCGCTTGATAGTGTCGAAGCCATGGCAAAGTGGCTACTCGAATTGATCGAACTAAGTGGCGTACAGCAAGCGTTTGTTGCCGGACATAGTATGGGATCCTTGATTGCCTTAGAAGCAGCGAGCATGGCGCCTGATCGCATCCAAAAATTGGCACTGTTGGGAACGGCGTTTCCTATGAAGGTATCGGACACCCTACTGTTCGCATCGCAAAATCACGAGCAAAGTGCGATTGATATGGTAAATATTTTTTCGCATAGCACCAATGCACACAAACCATCATGCCCTGGCCCTGGATTTTCAGTGATGAATTCTAGTATGCGTTTAATGCAGAGGATCTCGGCGATCAATCCAGACCAAGTGTTCTTCAACGATTTTAGCGCCTGCAATAATTACAGCAATGGTGAAAAAGCCGCACAAGATGTTCAGTGCCCTACTTTATTCCTGTTAGCGAAGCAAGACATGATGACGCCAGTCAAAGCCAGTGTGAGCCTATCGAACGCGATCAAAAATAAACAGGTAAAAATTATTGATCAATGCGGTCATTCGATGATGAGCGAACAGGCTGATCAAGTACTCGATGCATTAAACACTTTTTTTAAAGCTTGAGAGTAGATCGAGGCTGATCAGAGCACCAGCCTCGATCCAACTTGTGTGCTATGCACTGTTCGCAGTCAATTGCAGTGACTTCAAATATGTCTGCTCAAGTTCTTGCCGAGCACGATCACACATCGTTTTCACCAATTCCACCTCATGATTGTGTGTCGCCTTTTGTTGCATCGAATTGATTTGACTCAACTCGGCCAAACCGAGTTCTAGCTTGTTTCTGTTTTTTGCCAGCTCAAGTTTCAACGCTTGGCATTCATTCGCTAATGAATGCTCCAATTCCAACTGCTGTAAAAGTGCCTCAGCCGCGCGTTCTTCGCTTTGATTTTTCCATACCGCTTGTTCCGCTTGATGTTGCGAATAAGTACGAAGGTAATCTGTGGTCTGCCTCTCCTGCCACAGTCGAAATTCCTGCTGCTGCTGGTGCACAGTACGCTTTTCTTCGAGCAAAAGAAAAAGATCAAGCTCTGTTTGCGTTGCGAATTTAATCAATATCGCAATCAACTCAATCGCAACAAACCAACTTAACCACCACAACAATTGAAACCGGCGATAAGCGTCCTCTGCAAGTAATTCCGCCACCGCAAAAAAATCAGCCGCGAAACCAGAATTCGCAGCACTAAGAATTTTTTTACTCTGCGCATCCATCAGCTCATCTCGTTTTGAACTCGCTTCTTGTAACTGTTGTTGTGTCTTTCTTTGTTGCCCCGTAATTTCTTGTTGTTCGCGGCGTTTTTGCTGATGCCATTCTGCATTACGTAGAGTAATTGCAGCATCAGCCGAAGCACAACTCGCTTTCGCACCGTCTCGTTTTTGCTCAAGCGCCGAAATTTTCGAGTCGATAGACGCCTCATTCGCGACAGATACTCTTTGCAGCTTCAAGCCTTGAATTTGGCGTAGCCATTTGCCGTCATCGATTTGGAACTTACTCCAGCACTGTTTTGCTCGGGCTTTAAAGATGGCTATGTCGGGGGCTGATTGCGCCAATGCCAATTCAGTTTTCTGGATGGCGCTTTGTTGTAGTTGCGCTTGTTCTCGCAGCTGTGGCAAATTCACAATCTGTTCTGTGCTCGCCTGGCTATTGAGCATCCGTCGCTGAGCGATCTCACCTACTTTTACATCAATCTCAGCTCGATTGCTTTCCACAAAAAAAGGATAGACCATCACACTGGCGGACATCAAGGCGAGCGCAGCACGCCATACGAATCCAAATACTTTTTTAAACCATACATCATCACTTCGAATACTAATCAAGATTTGGCGTTCTAAGCACCATTGAAAAATACCCCAAATGATGCCGGCCGTTACCGCACCGACAGCACTCATGTGGCTCATGCTCGCCAGCATATGCCCCATGCCATATCCAGAAAAAACAGCGAAGAAAATAACCAAACTACCCAAACCATAGTATTTCTGGCGACCGCGTCTAAATTGATAGTGCCCCGTTTCATCGCGACTCTCTAATAAGTCGTAATCTAGCGCTGCGGACACTGCAAGAAAGCGCGCGCACTTTTCCTTTATGGCCGAAGCAAGGTTGGAAGCGTGAGTCTGCCCCGTGGCTGCATGAAACTCATCAGCCCTATTTGTCGATTGCTGAAACATGATGTCCTCACATATTGCGGAACAAAACCATGAAAGGTTGACTGACACTGAGTGTCTCAGGACGATTCTTCAATTTCACAATACCCTTGCCACCATCATCGCGGGCAACCGACGCGATCGCTTTGAAATTAACGATGGTGGAACGGTGAATTTGCTTGAACATGTTAG
>CANHZI010000120.1 GCA_947464955.1 Oxalobacteraceae bacterium | reverse complement strand
TAGCGCCCAGACAGATTCTTGTAACTGGATGGGCGTCAATTTGCATATTAGTTACCACCTTATTTGATCACAATCTCTTTTTACAAAGGACTTATCATGTTGCACTCTACTTTACGTCGCACATTCATCGCTGCGAGCTTGCTCGGCGCCGTTGCCTTCTCCGCCTCTTTGCCTGCACCAGCACACGCACAAGATCAAAACTCCACTGCCGCTGTCAATGTTGATACAGCGGGCGTAGCACTACACGGTTATGACCCAGTGGCTTACTTCACCTTGAAGACCCCAACTTTGGGTAAAGCGATGTACACCCATAGTTTTGATGGCGCGACCTATCGCTTCGCATCTAAAGAGCATTTAGAAAAATTCAAAGCAAATCCAGCGATGTACGCACCGCAATTTGGTGGCTTCTGCGCGATGGGCGTGGTCTTGGAAAAAAAGCTCGATGGCGACCCACAAGCGTGGCGCGTAGTCGACAACAAGCTGTACTTGAACGTCAACAAAGACATTCAAAAGAAATGGTTAGAAGATGTTCCGGGAAATATTTTCAAAGCCGGAAAAACTTGGCCTGAAATCAAGAACAAAGCGTCGAAAGATTTGTAATCCTAAGGCTGTATTTTCAGAATCGCCTAGCGATTGAGTGATAGCAAAGTACATTGGCGAAAGACGCTGGGCTCCTGCCTTCGCAGGAGCGACGGGAAGATAGGTTGAAGGCTTGCTGCTGCGAGTCGAAATGCAAATCTATCTTGTTAGAGCACAGTTAAAACACGATCTACCAGCTCTTTCGCTCAACACACAACAACACATTGGAAAGAAAACACTATGTCAAACATCAACATGTATAGCACCAGCACTTGCCCCTACTGCGAACGCGCGCAAGCTTTACTTGAACGTAAAGGTTTAGAGGTCAATAAGATTTTGGTCGATCAGTCAGTGGAAGAATTTAACACCATGATCGCCCGCACCGGCTTACGCACCGTGCCGCAGATTTTTATTGGCGAACATCATGTCGGCGGTTTTACTGACTTGTATCGATTGGAGCAAAACGGCGAGTTGGAGCAATTGCTCAAAGCTTAGTTCATCACCATTGCATACTTTCGCAAGGATATTCAAGATGGAAAGCCACACTCAAGGACGCATCGTACAGTCGTTTTCTTTACTGCACCGGGTTTTACAGAAAGCGTCTTCAAGCCTTATGCCGGTTGCCGATTTATTGCTCAGAATTTACGTCGCCAAGATATTTTTTCTGGCGGGTTGGAGTAAGACGCAAGACTGGGATATGACGATTTCCTTATTCACCGACGAATACCAGGTGCCGTGGTTCACAGCGCAGATCGCGGCTTGGTTATGCACAGTGGCCGAACTCATTTTCCCGGTGATGTTAGTGCTCGGTCTATGGCGATCACTGGCGGCCTTGGGCTTACTTGTTGTGAACGTGATGGCGGTGATTTCTTACTACCACGTTCTCCACGATATGCCAGTTGCGCTGCAAGATCATGTGGAATGGGGCTTGATGTTGTTCTTACTGATTTGCCAGCCAGTGCAAAAACTGAGCATGGATTATTTCTTAAACCGCAATAAGCATTAGGGGTTCACCATGCCACGCGCTTTTTCCAAAATTAGTTTCACACCGAGCGTGAAAGCCGCTCAGAGTCTGTATCACAGCCGCGAAGCGAATCTGGGCTTTGAGCTGGCCGATGATGATCGCAGTGAAATCACCGAGCGTGAGGCGCAGTTCATCGAGGCGCGTGATAGCTTTTATCAAGCTACCGTGAATCAAGATGGCTGGCCTTATGTGCAGCATCGTGGTGGGCCGGTAGGCTTTTTGAAAGTCATCGATGCGAATACGATAGGCTTTGCTGACTTTAGTGGTAACCGCCAGTATCTGAGCGTGGGTAACCTGTTCGCTAATGATCGTATCTCTCTGATACTAATGGATTACAAAGAGAAACGCCGCCTCAAAATCTGGGGTCGCGTGCAGATCGTGCATGAACGCGAAGCGCCTGACGTCATCGCCAAACTCGAAATGCCGGCCTACCGTGCGCGTATCGAACGCGCTTTCATCATTCGCGTAGAAGCCTGGGATTGGAATTGCCCGCAGCATATTACGGCACGTTACACCGACGCTGATATCGAACAACTGGTAGCGCCCTTACAAGCGCAATTGGCTGAACTGCAAAAGGCGCAGACGCAGGCACAAACACGATCACAAACAGCAGCAAACCCGATACCGAAAGAGCTGGGGCAAGGTGAATTATCACTCATCGTCAGTGGTGTACGCCAACTCACGCCGCGCATCCGCGCGATTGAACTGCGCGATATTCATGGCCAAGATTTACCTGCGGTATCAGCCGGCGCACATTTAGCACTGCCGGTTATTCTCGCCAATGGCAAAGCCGCTGTGCGTCATTATTCCATCGCATCGAACCCCGCGCGGCGCGATATCTATGAAATTGCAGTGTTACGCGATGCGCAGGGTGCGGGTGGCTCCGCCTTTGTACATCAGACATATCAGATTGGGACTGTCATACATTGCGATCTGCCCAAGCAGTATTTTTCTTTGCGTGATGGCAGTAAGGCCGCGCTCTTGATTGCGGGTGGCATCGGCATTACGGCGATTAAGCCTATGGCACAAAGCTTGAAAGCACAGGACACGGCATTCCAGTTGCACTATGCAGCGAGTGATCGTCAACACATGGCCTATGGCGATCGTTTGCGGCGCGACCTCGGCGAGCAAGTGCAGTGTTATTTTTCTGATCAAGGCCAACGCCTTGACTTAGAGACCCTGCTCAACAATACGGCGCGCGACACCGACATCTATGTTTGTGGCCCCACGCGCATGTTAGAGCAAGTACAAAACATCGCGGCTCGTCTAGGTTTCGCCAAAGAACGCGTGCATGTTGAAGCCTTTGGTGTAGCACCAAAAGCCAATGACCGCGCCTTTCGCGTGACGCTGCATCGATCACAAAAAACGATAGAAGTGGCGGCGGACCAAAGCGTGTTACATGCATTAGATGCAGCGAACATTCCTGCGGCATCAGCTTGTGGCACAGGCCAATGCGGCACTTGTGCGGTGAAACTGCTCGCTGGCGCAGCAGACCATCGCGACCAGATTTTAAGCGAAGCACAGAAGGAAGGCATGTTCTGCCCTTGTGTCTCTCGCGCAGCCGATTCACACATTACGCTTGACCTCTGAACAATCAATACCAGGAGCTAAGATGATCAATATAAAACCGGCACCGCAACGCCCACCCTTACCGCCGTTCAATCTAGACAGCGCCACACAAAAAGTGAGGCTCGCTGAAGACGGCTGGAATACGCGCGACCCTCAACGGGTGGCCCTGGTCTATACCGAAGACAGCCAATGGCGCAACCGTCATGAATTCCCTCGCGGCCGAGCGGAGATCATCGCCTTCTTAGAGCGCAAGTGGCAACGCGAACACGAGTATCGCCTGATCAAAGAAATCTGGGCTTATGACAGTCACCGCATCGCTGTGCGTTTCGCCTACGAATGGCACGACGAGCACGGTCAATGGTATCGCTCTTACGGCAACGAAAATTGGGAGTTTGATGACAATGGATTGATGCAGAAACGCTATGCCAGCATCAATGATCTTGCGATCGACGCTTCGCAACGCTTGTTTCACTGGCCGCAGGGACGACGCCCTGATGATCATCCTGGTTTGTCGGAGTTGGGCTTATAGGAAGAGCCAAGGAGACTCATCCATGAGAAAACATGCTAACAATGGCTATACTTTTTCTGATCCGGTAAGCGCACCAAACTGACTTTGTCGAAATTAGAGATTTGAAGTTGATACTCTACGAAATGCCATTGATCATTATTGGAAGGATTGACCTTTCCTGCATCAACAGCAGCCGATGCTTCGCAAGCCAGTAGTATACCGATGTAGGGCCTATCGACAATTTCATTTGGTAACTGGGTGTCGGGCATCACCCAGTTTAGACGGGCAGATGTTTTATAGAGCCTAAACTGTGAGCCCCCCTCGAGATCGTACATCGTCGAAATTAGGATGGAGCCACGTGGACAGGTCTTGGCTTGTAGACCTGGCCGACCATCAACACATTCACTGTACTTTTCACTGATACGGAAAATCTTTATCTCCTGACCGCTATGAGTACGAGTGGAGGCTAAAAGCTTAAGCGTCGCAAACGATAGCGGCAGCTTGAGTTGATGATGTCTGTCAGTGAGTTCGGTTAGGCTCGCGCTTACTTGTAGGCCTAGGCTGATATCTTTTTTTAGTTCGCTTGCAGTGACTGCATTTGTGCTGGCAAGTGCCAGCAGTAAAGGCAACATATACCGAACTCCGAAAGCGTCAATCTGTGAGACCAAAGTCTTAAGTTTCATTGCGGTTTTCCATTTCTCCCGAATTTCATATTGACGCAAGCATCGCTGCACCACCTTATCTCGCGCCTTTATCAAAAACACTCACCTCGCTGCTGGGCAATTGCCCCTACAGAATGAATGTATATACAAATATAGATCTTTTAATAACACAAGCACTTCGATTAGAATGTCGATTAACAATTTAACATAATTTTTAATCATTCAAACTAGTACTCGTGGCATCGCCGTTGCTAGTCCTTTGAGAAAGTAGCATGGCGTCGTCAGGTACATGCAAATACTTCAAATCGACGATACGTATCTCATTCTCCCACTCCAATACGCAAGAAGAAGTCGAACAACTGGCCGAGCACCTTGCCGCCTGCTGCAAACTCGAGCTTGAGATATAGAACACGACTAAAGGAAATTCATGAAAGTCTTAGTGATTGAGCCTTGTTATTTTGGACTAGGCTATCTTAGAGCATTAAAAGAAATGTCGATTCCCTGTGTTGTCGCAACTAGCGAAACACAACTTCCAGATATCCATGGTTATCGCCATCTCGTCGACCACATTGTTGTATGTGATGTGAGTAATGTAGATGAAATTCAACTCGCCTTAAAGGCGGTCGGACAACTTGATTCAATCGCGGCTGTCGTCTCGGGTAATCAGTTTGTCACTGAAGCTAGCGCTGAATTTGCGGCAAAACATGGTTTACGCGGACTGTCTTGCGCCTCTGCGAGCCTTGGCGTACATAAGGACAAAGCGCGCAGGGCCTACCAAGATTTTGGCGCACCGTCCTTACAATTTGCCTTGGTTAACTCTGTGCCACAAGCCTTGATAGAAGCGGAGCGCATTGGCTATCCACTGATCGTAAAACCGACCAGCGCTGCTTCGAGCAAGGGTGTATCCTTAGTTCACCATGCCGCTGAGCTACAAGCAGCCTTTGCTGCATTGTCGGAAATGAACTTTGGCGTCTTTGGCCTTCAACATCGAGCCGAATTTTTACTAGAAGAATTCGCAGACGGACAGGAATTCAGCGTAGAGCTCGCATTGAAAGATAAACAACTTCGCTTTGCTGGTGTTACCGAAAAATGGGTCACAGCGCCCCCTTATTTTGTGGAACTGGGTCACGTCCATCCTGCACGCATATCAAGCGCGCAGTCCGAAGCCCTGATCACAGCAGCACATCAGGCTGCCGCCGCACTTGAATTAGAGACCGGCATTTTCCACATCGAACTCAAATGGGGAAAACAAGGAGCCAAGATTATCGAATGCAATCCTAGACCCGGTGGCGATCACATTACGACTGATCTCGTGCCACTTGCCACTGGGGTGAATCTATTCAAGATGCATCTCGATATGCTCCTACAGAAACCGATGGTCCGAAGTTCAAGCCAGACCTTTGCTGCTGCCGTTGGATTCATGGTAGCGACAGAAGTGGGCCAGCTTGAGGAAATCATCGGTTGGGACGCGCTTATGGCTTTGCCGTATGTAGAACGCTGTGTCTTAGAAAAGAAACCAGGAGACGCCATTCGACCACCGCAAAACTCGGCAGATCGCATTGCCTACATCATCGTTACGGGTGAGGATAGTGAGCAGGCTGCAAGCAATTTACAAACAGCCATGCGCATGGTGGAACTACGTTCTATTCCCTTGAAGGCGCAGAATGAATCCTAAACTGCGTCCCCTCTTGGTTTTTCATGGACTAGATAAATTACTCTTTTTTGCCATCTCGCCTAACTTACCTTATTCAGCATGGAAGTCTGGATGGCTCAGCGAATCGCAACTCGCCCTGTTCTTTGTCATTCAGATATTTTGTTACCGACTCTTTCCCTTGGTCGGTGGCTACCTGGCAGATCGGTTTGACAAATATCGCGTTATTTTGTTTGGTTCTGTGCTCCAGGCAAGCGGGCTGGCTTTTCTATGCGCTACAACATCGCCAGTTCAATTACTAATCGCAGGGGGCATAGTAGGCATGGGTGGAGGCATTCTCAACCCAGCCATCTATGCCAGTATAAGTCAGCTCGCCAACACACATAGTGAGCGTGCTTTTTCAATTCATTATCTGCTAATAAATTTGGGATCAATGCTAGGGCCGCTGCTAATTTGGCCTCTGTTTGCCAATCAAGCCTTATATTTACTGATCATCTTAGCAGGCGCTTTTTGCTGGCTGGTAGCGACCGCTCCGCCACAGACACGCTCAGATACACCAACGATCGCGATCAGTTGGTTCTCACCCTCAAGTGATCGTATTTTCTTACAAGTACTAGCTCTATTTGCGAGCATCTGGGCTTGCTATACGATGATTTTCTCGAGCGTGCCTTTGATCTCCTCCCAATTGGGGAATCAGTTTGAGGGAAATGTCTGGCTTGGTCTCAACTCGCTCACCGTACTGTGTGCATTCTTCTGGAGTGCTTGGCGAAATAAAGAGCCAGAAAACAATGCCACTGCGTGGAGGAAAATCATTATCGGCCTAAACCTCACAATTCTTGGTATTTTATGCGCTGGTGTTGCTACTCATCTGTTACTGGTGGTCCTGGGGATTGTCTTACTCAGTATTGGCGAGTTAATGGCTATTCCGCCGCTGTATAACTTTGTATCTAAGCATGCACCAGTCGATGCCAGAAGCCGCTATTTTGGTTTTACTTGGGTTGCTGGCGCAGTGGGTGAGGCTGGCGCGCAAGGTCTCTTATGGGCAATCGCTAACCCTCGCATGGTATGCTTTATTTCAGCTGGAATTTTAATCGTATTCACACTGAGCAATCGATCCTTACGACAGCAAGTGGAAGCGAAAGTCTGAGCGAATGGACACATGCAAGGCATCGCCTGTGGCAATGCGAGGAAACAAGGCGCCGAGCAATGGGTCTGTCACATCGCCTACGGTAAAGAGATGTAGGCCGTGGGAAGAAACGAGTGATGCCTGTCATTCGCCTGCCTCTAGCTCGATAAAGCCTAAGTAATGAGCTTGGCCAGCAATGAGAGCTATCGTTAAGGCACTTCGAAGATGGGGTGCGAGTCTTAGGCTACAATACTTTCGATCACGATGGGGTTTCGCTTTGCATCTTAGAGGGGCAATTCATGACAAGCGGATACTCAGGCACACCACTCGCCAAAAAACTCGGCATCAAAGAAGGCAGCACGTTATACACCATTGACGCACCTGCAAACTACCATGAGCTACTAGCACCCTTGCCAGAAGGCGTGCAATTTGTCGCCAAGCTTACGGCGTCGACTGAGGTGACTCATTTGTTTGTCGACAAAAAACAAACACTACAAAAAACACTCAAGAGCCTTCGAGACAAGATGGCAACCGACGCCATGATTTGGGTCTCGTGGCCGAAGAAGTCATCGAAAGTGCCGACCGATGTCACCGAAGATGTGATCCGCGAAGTCGCTTTGCCGCTGGGCTTGGTTGATATCAAGGTGTGTGCGGTGAGCGAAGTGTGGTCTGGCTTGAAGTTAGTGGTGCGTAAGGAGTTACGGTAACAGGAGTTGCAGTAATAGAAGTTGAGGCAATACAGGCGTACGATTACGCTTTGCTAATCGTACATACAGTGTTACAGGGCTGAACGCACGCGACTCAATTCTTTTTTCCAAACTTGACGGCTAATTTACCCGCGATAAATGCCATCGGCAGATAAGCAGCAATCACATCCAAGGCATTAAACCAAACGGGACCTGGAAGGAGAAAGATATTCGCGACGCCACCAACCAAAAATAAACAGCCTATACCATAGGCGAATCGCATTTTATGCTGCGCTACGATCAAAGCCGCAACAAACGCACCGACTAAAGTTCCCACTGCGTGAGCGAGAAATGGAAAAATGAAGTGCTTTGGTTCGAACAGATGAAGCGAAGCTTTGAGGCCTTCGAGCGTCGTGACAACCGCGCCTTCAGGTGGCGGGATCAGCGACGGGCCGATGGTCACCAAACACATGTTTGCCACACTTCCCAGTACCACCCCGGCAATCACGGCCAGTATGTTTCTCAAGATTGGATGCATTTGACATTCTTTCCCAGAGTTTGATGTTCTCGATTAATTCATACGGCCTGTGGACCAATTGATGGCTTGGCTTCACTATGCCATATTCTGGCGATATTGAAAATCAAGAAAATAAGCATTTCAAGACGAAACAAGAACGCTATTCATCACATGCGCTTCAACAACACCAAATCTTGCTCGACCTTAGTCCCAAATTGATACTCCATAAAGCCCATTTCTTCGAAACCAACTTTGAGACAGCAAGCCTCAACCCATGCGTACGATTACGCGTTGCTAATCGTAGCGACAGGGCTTCTTTTTTCAAAAGCTCACTTGGGCCAAAGTTCTTCGATATTTTGCCAATTCACCTTTTTCGATCTTTGCTATGAAGTGCAAAGTTGAGCGCGGATCGAGAGCTGTAAAATGCAGACATTTTGTTGTAAAGGAAATGGCACCGCGCACATTGCATAAGAATGGATATGAGTTTGGCGCACGAAGGAAGCGACTAATCGCCACTTCCGCCTTTTTACTTGATTGTCTGCCGATAAGTCTTTCGTTCTCTATCCTTATAGCGGGCATACGAAGTCTCACCCAACAGTGACTCTCCCCGCAGACCTACTGGCGGAGCAGCTTGATTCATATTCGAGCCTAAACCAGTCGAAGGAGATGCTTCCCAATTGAGCTCCCCTCTTAGAGCTGCGGTTCTATACTCACAATGCTGTTCAAAGCGAGCATGGATACTTGTCAGCTTGTTTTCAACATAAGTTACTTTATCAATTGCAAACCACCCGATCGATACGTTGCAGGCACTACCGTTTGCAGTCCATGTTAGACCACCAAAAGCAAAGTTCTGGAATGGGTATCGCATCGTTCTATCGTAAAAACCGACCTGAAATTGTTTCACGCCTACCATCGCTTGAAATGCGCCATTCCAACTTCCAACTTGTCGATTACTCGATTGCGCCCAGATTTGGAAGAAAGCATCATCGGTTCGAATAGGGGTGGTTGAAGTCAAGAATGTAGTATCCGTTGAAGTCATTAGCGCAGTTATTCCAGATTGTCGATTGCCGACAGGGTCACCAGGTTCAGAACTAATATAAAGATAATTACCACCTGAGGGTAAAGATTCTTTCGGTGCACGCCACAGGTTTGATGGAATAGGAGAGGTCGGTCCGGCCGGCTTACGCAGGTCACTCGCGGACCAATGGATTTCGCCACGCAATGCGCCGGGTTCGTTCTCACAATGTTGCTCAAAGCGGAGGTCAATTTCGGTGAGTTGTCCACTGACATAAGTCACTTTATCAACAATGACTCCTGAGGTCGCATTATTGCAGCCATGTCCGTTCCCTCCTAGGTTAAAACTTCCCTTCGCTGGATTGCCATAGGGTAAATTATCAAGCCCAGCATAATATCCAACCTGGATCTGTTTCAGGTTATCCATCGTCACAAATCGCCCGTTCCAACTCTCATCGCCGTTCATCCTAAATTCAATCGCGTTCCCATCCCCTTGAACGACAGAAATGCTATCCAACGGCGTATATAAATACGAATCTTGGTCACCAACAAAGTCACTTCGATCACTCTCTAAATAAATGTAGTTCCCAATAGATGGGGTGCGTCCAGATTTTGGACGCCAGAAGGTATTTGGTGCAGGTAACACTGGTCCTGCAAAATTGTTGGTTTGTTCCGCTCGCCAATGGAGCTGTCCGTGTAGAAAGCCCAACGCATTCAGTCCAAGTTGCTCAAACCTGAGATCCACGGCAACCAACTTCCCACCCACGTAACTGACGTTATCAATCACTAACCATCCACGGGGATCATTGTTCGAGTAACCATCTCCCGAAATCGACAACGATCCATCGGCTCCTACGCTGCTTGGGTATCCACTCATATTTGGGTATTCCCCACGCACAAATTGGTTTTGTCCCGATCGAGGAATAAAATTACCCCTCCAGTTGTGCACACCACGAACCTCAAAGATCAGGGTGTTATCTTGAACATATGCTTCAACCTTCGCTGTTGAACTCGTTTGCAAAAATGCCATTCCCTTCGCTATTGATTCACCGGGATCACTTTCGATGTAAAGATAGTTCCCTTGGTTGGGTATCTCGTTCGAAGGTGCTCGCCATGAACCAACGGCAGACGTGCTCGTGATAGGAGAAAGCTGAGATGTATCAGGCTTTACCCAATGAATGACGCCACGCAGAGCAGCTGCACGATCCTCACAATGTTGTTCAAAACGTAGATCGAAGGCGAGAGGGCTATCATATACATCAGTCTTCACATGATCGATTGCAAACCATCCACTCGACTTACTACAACCCCGACCTTCACCTGTCCAACTCAATCCTCCTTTAACCACATTGTGAAATCGAGATCCTTTCGTTCCAGGATAGTAGCCAGCTGTTAGTTTGGGATTCGCTGTGTTCATGCCGCGAAGTTCCGCTGTCCATAGCTCGTTGCCTTTAACCGTGATCACAAGGTTAGAGACGCTTCCCTGAACTGATATCGACGTCGAGCGTTGATCGTAACGATAAGTTTTTCCTAATCCAACGTAGTCATTGTTCTCGCTCTCAAAATAAGCATAATTGCCGACACTATTTGCTAAGTCACTCGGTGGTTTCCAGAGTGTCGCGGGAATAGGTAAGACCGGTGGAGGCGGCGTAGTCGAATCATCGGCATAAAATTTGATTTGACCATGTAGAGCCGCAGCCCCACCATTGCAGCGACGCTCAAAGCGCAAAGAAAATTCCGTCAGCCTTAAACCTAAGTATTTAATGTTATCGATTGAAAACCACCCTTTAGAATTGAAGCAATACCGAGTTTCGCCATACCAAGCAACTGCACTCTGATTCCAAGGTAGGCCGCTATAGTAACTGTTAGCATCAGTAACGACACCGGGTTTCAATTCTGATTGTTCACTGCCCCCGGTTTGAAACACTCCAATCCATGTTTCATCACCAGAGACCCTGATAATCACTTTGTTCTTCTCAGCGCTGACTTCAATTTTTGCATTAGTTTGGTCGTAAGCGTAGGCTTGTCCAGCACCTTGGAGATCGCCTGCATCGCTCTGCAATCGAATCGTTGTTCGCCTCAAATTAGGTGATGTCGTCGATGCAGCCAAACGCAAATCGAGAGTACTTTCCGAACTTGATAATTTTCCTTTGGCTTGGGATATATCAAGAAATGTAACTGCTGATGCTATCTCCATTCCTTTAGAAATCGACTCCTCAGCGGTGTTAAAGCTGAGTCCTTGTTGAATGGAAAAAAACGTAGCTATCTCGATCTTATTATCGATCAAATCAGCCACCCATCCATATTGGGAATCGCCTTTAAAACTGTGTGCTGAATTAAGAATAGTATTAATCAAGCTACTACGTGTTTGTGCGCCAATGCTACCAGCTGGCTTTGCAAGTGCTGAAGTCCAATAGTTCAGACCTTCTTGATCAACCTCACTCCGTCCTAATACATTTTTATAGATTATCCTCACAAAATCTGCGTCACTCATTGAATCGGAGTAACCGGTGAGGTTCGAATACAGAATTGCAGCCTTGTAAAAATTATCGGCCAACTGTTCCAATGTCATCCCGCCCTTAATTTGATCAATCCAGTATGACATTCCGTCTGCGTCGGGCACGCGATTAAAGAACGCGATATACAGCTCGATCAGCGACTTCAGCTTTGCAGGGGGAATTAATGTTGATTTATCACCGACTAACAAATTGACCGTGACGTCAGCAAATCTCGCCCTTGTTTTCGGTAAATTGATCGTCGTGGTGCCGCCGCCGATTCCTACATCAGTCACTGCAAAGCCGGTAGCGGTGCGACTTATCGTGTAGTTTGAACGTATACCAGGAAATACCTCGGTCGTACTATCAAGTGATAGGCTCGGTGGCCCATTCATCGCTTTCTGTGCCTCTTTGCTGTCAGAGCCGCCACCACATCCACTGAGCAACATGGCTAAACTTATCGCTACGCCCACAAAGTAATTTTTGAATTGATTTGTCATATTGACTTTACACTTACCGCTAACTGGAATAAATTGCACTACTTGATTTCCACGAATTTTCAGATGGAAACGTGCTTGCTCAATAAAAATTTTTCACAAGCGCTTCAACAACACCAAATCCTGCTCGACCTTAGTCCCAAAGTGATACTCCATCACTCCTACTTCTTCAAATCCAACTTTCAAATAGTAGGCTTTGGCTCTTTGGTTGGGTGCCCACATGCTGAGCCAGAGATACTCGGCGCCGGAGTTGCGGGCGGCTTTTTCGATTTCGTGTAGTAGTGGGGTGGCGATGCCTTTGCCGTGCCATTCTTGTTTGACGTAATAGCGGTAGAGGCAAATCGTTTTTTCCACTTTCACGCAGTCAGGTGCGGGGCGTTGCACGACTTCGGTGAAGGCGATTAACTCGTCTTGGTGGTAGACCAAGATCACAATGGTATTGGGGTCTTCGATTTCGCTTAATTGCTGCGCGACGCCGAAAGATTTGTCGCAATGTAAGCGCACGTCTTCGGGGTCGGTGTAAGGCCCATAGGTATCGATGAAGGTTTGGCGCGCTAAGTCGGCCAGCGCGGCGGCGTCACTGGCTTGCGCGCGGCGGAAAGTCAAAGGAACTGTCATACCAAGAAAATACAGAAATGAAGTAAGAATGGGGCTAAGGAAAGCGCATCTTACGCTAAGCTGTGGCGCGGGCGAAGTGGCATTTGCCGACTTCGCCTAAATACAAAGTATATTTATTCGGCAGGGGTTTTGACCGAACATTTCATGTTGCGATCGAGTGGCCCAAAAACTTTTTGGGTGCCAGCTAAACCGCCTACTTGGATGATGTAAATCGTTTTTTGGTCTGGGCTGACGTATAGCGTGTGTCGATAGCCATCGCGAATGCGACCGATATCATTGAGTCGGAAAAAACTACCTTTCTCCAAGATTTTTGCTGTCGCTGCGGCAACAGGTAAGTCCTGCGCCAAGCCCACGGCACTCACGCAATCTTTAAATTGCATCACTAGCGGGTGTTTGTCATCGTCTACTGGCGTAAATTCTGGCAATTTAGTTTGTGCGATAGCTGTCATTGCCAATGGCCCTAACATGGTCAGTACGGCGGCTTTAGAAATACTCATTTGTTCTCCCATTTCTTGATTTGCTTTTTGTCGCTATTTTTATCGAACACAGCTGGTTCGCAATCTGCTTAAACCGCCGTGCCTTCATACACTGTATAAAGTAATACCAGTGAGGTCAAGCCTATCGAAATAAAGGTCAAAATCATACCGACCATACGGAAAATTAACTTTTCTTTGAGCTGGCTCACGCCATAGGCATGAATTAAGCGGCCCGCTAGCAACAAAGACGCAAACACGTGCACTAAGACTCGTGAATAGGCTTGGGATTCGAGTAAAAATAAAAGAACTAAGGCCAATGGCACGTATTCGGCAAAATTACCATGCACACGAATCGCGCGATTCAGCGCAGCATCGCCGCCATCGCCTAAAGAACGACGATTTTTACGACGTAAATTAATCGTTCTATAACTGAGGAAAATATAGAACAAACCAAAAATTGCGGCATACAGAGGCAGGACATGCATTGGAACTCTCCTTCTGAATTGGGAAAGCCATTGTATGCCGAATTGGGTTCGAGGTGATCAAGTGATCAGGTGCTGAGGCTGAAGCCTTCATCGATCCAGCCTGTGATGCCACCAATCATGATTTTCACTGGCCGCCCCAATTGCGCCAGAGCAATCGCGGCTTTCGTCGCGCCGTTGCAATGGGGGCCTGCACAGTAGGTAACGAACAGCGTATCGGCCGGGTATTGGGCAAGTTTAGAGGCGATGATTTTTCCACGCGGCAAATTGATCGCGCCTAGGACATGGCCACGTTCGAATAAATTTGGGCCCCGCACATCGAGCAAGACAAAGCCAGGTTCGCCTTTAGCAAAAGCATCATGCACATCCCAACAATCGGTTTCGTAACGCAAACTTGAAGCAAAGTGTTCGATAGCGCTGGCGCTATCAGCAGCGGGTACGGTGAGTACGGAATTGGTGATCGAAGTCATGCTGTTACCTTTTGAAGTGGACGGATGAAGATGAAAGTAGATCGCTATCGCCTGATAATTGAAGTCAAGCAGATAGGCAGTATTGTCGACTAGGTGCGCTTGATGTTACAGTGGCAGAAATGTCATAGTACGGTAAGAT
>CANHZI010000119.1 GCA_947464955.1 Oxalobacteraceae bacterium | reverse complement strand
TCAGCTGTTACCTCGCCATTTACTACGAGCGACATCAAGATGAGGTGTTGCGTGCCAGGGCCATGTTTGGCATTTTCTTTTGGTTGATGTTGGTATTCTTACCCATTAATTTTTTGTTCGAAGGTTTCTTTGTAGTGGTCCGGCGAGATCCTGCTTTACTCAGCTGGAATTCAGTCGTCGACAGCATCTCGCCGATGTCGCTATGGTTGAACATGGTCTTGATCAACTTTGCTTACTCGATGCAGTTGGCTTACTCGTTTTGGCGCAAGAATCAACGTCAGTTTGGCGAAGCGCAAGCGGCGCGCCAGCATTATTTGCAATTGCGTTTGCAGCAACTACAAGGGCAGTTAGAACCTTATTTCTTGTTAAGTTCCTTGGAAGATATTACGGAACTTGTCACCAAGGCTGATTCCCAACTTGCGACCAAGGCTTTAGCTCGCCTCTCTGAACTGCTGCGCCATGTGCTTGAAGCGGCCGAAGACGAATGGCGTAGTGTTGATGATGAACTAGATGTACTGCGTGATTACTTAAGCTTGCAAAGACTTCGGTTTGGCGAGCATCTGCAAGTCGAGTGGCAATTAGGTGGCAATTTGTGGTCGGAATTTGCTTGTCCGCCGATGCTGTTCTTGCCTTTACTCGATGCTACTGTGCGGGCCCATGCGACGGAGTTGTATCAACAGCAGAAGAGTTTGGTGCTGCGTTGCGAGCGAATCGATCAGCAGGTGCGGTTTAGCATAGAGCTGCGTTCTGATGTGACATCGATACGCGCGAGTGCCAGTGCCTTTGATGAAGTGCAAGAACGCATACGCTTAACCTTCGCCCACGAAGGCGAGTGTGATGAACGGGTGTTGCTGAATGAGCATGGTCGCCATCTGATGGTGTTTGTTTCCTTTCCTGCGCGGGCTCGTGACGATGAATAATCTAGACGAAAGCACGGTTGCTGAGAAACTCATCGTCGAGCCTGTCTCCCTGTCAGCGCTGATTAGTTTTTCTTTTTTGATTTGGATGTTCGTCGCGGTAACGCATGCGATTGCTGGCGCACTTGATAGTAGCAGTGTGCATTTTGGTCAGCCGCAAGCTATGCTGGCCTTGGAATACTGTTTGGTCTTTTTGCCGCTGTCCTTGCTCAACTGCCTTTTGGCTTTGCTGTTTTGGCGTAAGCTCGATGTCATGCTACAGGCGAAGTCTTTAGCGCTGGTCGCGTTTCTTAGCTGCCTAGTTTTTTTGCCCATTTTGACGGTGAATAAAATCTATATCACGACCTATTTTGACCGTGGTGTGTGGGCCGATTTGTCGCAAGAGTGGGAACGTGTTTCACAATTCATTTTGTGGGTTGATTTATGCTTGGTGCTCTTGGCGTTTTCAACCCAGGCGGGTTTCGCTGCTTGGCGCCGTGCTAGGGCAAAAGAGCAGGAAATCGAGTTGTCGCGCAGCTTAGGTTTGGAACTACGCCTTCACCTTTTGCAGGGGCAACTCAAACCGCATTTCCTATTTAATGCACTCAATAGCATCACGGCCTTGGTGCGCGGCGAAGATCGCAGTCTCGCTGGTAAAGCGCTACACCAATTGAATGGCCTGTTGCGTTATGTTGTGAATTCCGGCAAGTACGAATGGCTGAGCGTGGCTGACGAACTAGGTTTTGTACGCGACTACCTTGATATGCAAAAACTGCGTTTTGGAAACCGCCTACAAATTGAATGGGAAATCCAAGATCGCGCCTGGGACAAAATTCCATGTGCACCACTACTTTTCCAACCTTTAGTTGAAAACGCAATTCACCATGGTGTTGAGAACCATCAAGAGAATTGTGTGATTGAAATTTATCTTTATGTGCGACTTGGGCTGGTGCACTTCCGTATCGTCAATCCTAAACTTTCAGGAAAAGAAGGCCGACACGGGCATGGTCTAGGTTTGAGTAGCACGCGCGAACGGCTCGATATTTTCTTTGGTCGCGAAGCCAGCGTCAACACACAGTGCTTGCCCGATCGTTTTGTGGCCGAAATCATTTTCCCCGATGACTCGCAATAATTGGAGTATGAAGTAATGCAAGAGAAGAAAATCTATAAAGTATTGATCGTTGATGACGAGTTACCCGCTTTGACCAATATGCAGTATGTGCTCGCCAATCATCCGCAGTGGCAACTGGTCGCGAGCTGCCAATCCAGCGCGCAAGCGAGAGCCATCTTGAATACGGAAGCGGTCGATTTACTCTTGTTGGATATTGAAATGCCGGTGCAGTCTGGCCTAGATTTCGCCCGTGAATTAAGTCGTGCACCGAACCCACCTTTGATCGTCTTTATCACGGCTTACAACAAGCACGCAGTGAGTGCCTTTGAGGTCTTTGCTTTGGACTATTTGCTCAAGCCCTATGATGATGAACGTTTCGCAGCCATGTTGGCACGCGCAGAGAACAGTTTGCAAACCAAGCAGCAGCTTGCGCAAGGCGGCGCACTGCAAGACTTCTTCCGCGAGCATGATGCGGAGCAATCAGGTGAGTCGATTCCCTTATTAACGCACCTCGTGGTGCGTTCGATGGGGCGTATTGAACGTATCGATGTCAGAGAAATTTTATGGTTGAGTACCGCAGCCAATTACATTGAGATTCATTTGCATCAGCGTATTGTGTTACATCGAACCACTTTATCTTCAATGGAAGATCGATTGGATAAACAAGATTTTATTCGCGTTCATCGCACCGCAATTTTGCGCATCAGCGCTATTCGTAGCCTTGAGATGGGTAGCGATGGCATTTACTTTGCCAAACTGAGCAATGGTGATGAGGTACGCATTAGTGAAAGTTATCTCAAGGCATTAAAACAAAAATTTGCGCAATAATTGTGTCGCTAGCATAGGGCAGCCACTCCCCTACAGAGAGTTGTCTCTGTATTCATCCCTCAGCCAGCGCTTCGTCCACAGCGCTGGCGGCTTCATCCCAGCTTCTGTTCACTCATCACATTAGTGTCAAGGCTGATCCCATTTCAATAGCAATCCTGCTATAGCGGTGCCATAGTCGTTTCCACTGCAATACCAGCTACGTGTTTGGTTTGCATGCTTCGTTTGAGGGTGCTCTAAATTTGAGTGGGGATTTTATGTATAAAAAGTCGCGCAACGGCAGTTTGCCTCGAGTTTCGTTTCAGAATACATTGAGACAAACCTCGAGGTTTGCTTTGATTCCTGCTCCAGCAAAAGAACAGAAGGCATCGAGATTGATCGCGCAATTCAATCATTTGTTAAAACCGCTAAGCACGCAAGTAGACCCGCAGTTATAAAAGACGATGTGATAGCCAGTGTGCATACTTACTGTGAATTCAGTGCAGAGGAAAGTGCTTCGCTCTTAGTGGTTTGAGTGGCTAGTTTGGGGTAAGATCACCGCCACGGAATTTGCCGTACTATCTCCCATTTCTCATGAACGATCTGGATCAGTTACCCGGTTTTGGCCCTAAATCCAAACAGATGTTGGCCGCGGTCGGTGTCACTAATCGCGTCGAGTTTTTTGCCTGCGACCCGTTTGATCTGTATGCCAAACTCAAGGCAGCGGATCCTAAAGTCAGCCTAAATATGCTGTATGCCATACTTGGTGCGCGCGACAACTGCCATTGGCAGGAAATAAAACGGACCCGTCGTACAGAGATCTTGCTGCGTCTCGACCAAATGGGCTTGGCCCCGAAAAGCTAGCATCTCAGAAAATGCTTGAGACGTACTGGCTGTGAAGTGTAATGGACTGCGGCGCATTTGTTTCAAGCGATATCTAGTTGGCGTGATGGAATACTTCTACCGTACCCAGACTATCAGAGTAAAGTTGTTCGATACTGCTGTGTTATGAGCCGACAAAAAACAACAAGATCTCTGCTTCATCACCGTGATACCCAGCTTCATCCCACTTAATAAAAGTTCATCACATAACACGCTCGCTTGATCCCCTCAAGCTATCCCGATTTGCCGTGCCCTGCCACAGTCATCTTAACGGAACACCTAAATTCTTAGCTTAATTCTCAGTGCGAGAGGAAGGCGATGCCAAGAGCTTAGGTTCTGTTGTCTTCGTTGGGTTTGCATTTAAGTAGTTGAAGTAATCAGAAGAAGCGGGATGCATAAAAATACGTGAGTCAGGGTATAGCATCGATTGGCATTTGCACAGACTGTCATCTCTTTCACCAAGAGCCTCAAACCGCTTCTCTTCTAAGTGATCTGTAATTAACTCTAAGTAAGGGAAAATATGTTAAACAAGAAAAAAGTGTTCAAGAAAAAGTTCATTGCGCATGCCTTGGTGATGGCTTTTGGTGTGGGCATTGTTGGTGTCGCGGCGGTCGACAATGCGTATGCACAATCGAATGCGACTAGTACGATCTACGGTAATGTGGCTTCGCCAGCAGGCGCGAGTATTCAGATCTTGAATACAGATACAGGCTTTAAGCGCACAATCAATCTCGACGCCGCAGGCCGTTATACGGTAACCGCACTGCCAGCTGGTCATTACAAAGTAGAACTGATGCGCGATGGCAAGGCAGTGAGCACGCAAGAGCTTGATACGATTATCGGCCAAGGTGTGGAGTCCTCTTTCGCGGCGGCAGCTGTGCAGCAGATCACAGTATCAGCAACGCGCTCCAAGATCGATGTTTCTAACACGAATAATGGCTCAGTCTTTACCGCCAAAGAGTTAGCGAAGTTACCGATGCAAACCAACTTGACGGCGGTGGTATTGCTAGCACCGAATACCACGCGTGGCGATGCTGCTTACGGTAACGTTGCGAGCTTCGGTGGTGGTGGCGTTTCGGAGAATGCTTACTACATTAACGGTTTGCCAGTGACCAATCCTTTGTCGCAAATCGGATCAACGCAATTGCCTTGGGGTGCGATCTCTCAAACTTCGGTGATTACAGGTGGTTTCGGAGCTGAGTTTGGTCGTTCGATTGGCGGTGTATTGAACATCACAACTAAGAGTGGTACGAATAATTGGGAGGCAGGCGCGTCGTATAACATTACGCCAAATAGTCTACGTTCAAAACCACGCAATATCTATTTCCCACAAACCGGTAGCGACGATCACGTTGACGGTACCTTGCACTTCAAGAATGACGCAAGCTACAACAAGGTAACGAAGTACGGTGGTTACGTAGGTGGACCCTTGGTGCAAGACAAGTTATTTATGTTTGCTGCCGTTGAAAAGACACTGACCGACGGTGGTGCTGTCAATGACCTCACGAGTAATACCTTGGCACGTGATGGCTGGTTTAGTACCCGTACCGAGACAACCCGCTATCTCGCCAAGTTCGATTGGAATATCTCAGATGATCATCGCCTTGAGTGGACATCTATAGGCGACAACACAACCGCAATCAACGGACGCTATGGATATGATGTCGCGACTGGCAAACATAATGCGATTAAGTATTCAGAAACCAGTTCAAAGAACTTTGGTTCGACAGGCGCAGATTCCAATGCGCTGAAGTATACCGGCCAGCTTACCGATGCGCTGACCTTGACAGCCTTGGCTGGCCAACTCAAAGCTAAGCGAGGCGTGACCTATTTTGATGGCGACCCGAATGGCACAATCCATTCTGTCGCTTCATCTGCACGCACTCGCGTACCAGAAATTGATCCGAATAATTACGTCAATAAAGTGAAATACGGCGGCAATTTAACTCGCCCAGGCGACGACGATGTGAAATCCTATCGTTTGGACTTGGAATACAAATGGAATCAACACACTTTCCGCGCTGGTATCGATCGTGTCGATCTAACGTCGTCGAACGTCGGTGTGCAGACAGCGGGTGGTGGTACTTGGGTGTATAACCGCGTGCCAATTGGTAGCGAAAATGTGCCGACAAACTTGTCGATCAGTCGTCCTGCGATTGTGGCCAACTATGGTGGGTATGGCACACGTGGTTACTATGTGACCGAGCAAATTTTTTCAAGTCTGACGCAAGCCGGTTCTCAACAAACAGCGCAGTATTTTGAAGATCGTTATCAAGCAACCAAGAATCTCTTGATCGTGGCGGGTTTACGTAGCGACCAATACAGCAACACGAACGGTGATGGACAAAAATTTGTCGACATGAAAAATCAATTGGCACCGCGTTTGTCTGCTTCTTGGGACGTGAATGGTGACTCAACGATGAAGGTGTTCGGTAGCGCAGGCCGTTATTTCTTGCAAATGCCAACCCGAGTTTCGGCGCGTGCAGCAAGTCGTTCTACCTTAACTCGTCAAGATTTCACATACACAGGTGTGGACAGCAATGGCCAGCCTTTGGGTTTGCGTGCAATCAACGAAGTCGGTACACCTGATGGTGAAATTGGCCAAGCAAAAGACCCGCGTTCTGTGGTGGCTAAAGGTTTGAAACCGAACTACCAAGATGAATTTACGCTTGGTTTAGAGCGTGCCTTGAGCCGTGAGCTGAATGTCGGTGCGAAGTTTACTTATCGTGACTTAGGTGCTGGTATTGATGATAACTGCGACACACGTGTTATCGCCGCTTACTCTAAGAAAGTCGGACTCAAACAAGAAGGCAATCCGACCGGTTATTTGAATTGCTTCATCTTCAATCCAGGCAGCGATGCAACGATTTGGGTAGAAAGCCATAATGCACAAGGTGTGGCAACGGGCAATGGTCGCTACGTTACTTTCACTGCAGCGGATATGGCATTCCCGAAAGCCGAACGTAAATATTCTGCCTTGGATTTCTTCGCTGAGCATCCACTGACAAACGGCTGGTATGGCAAGATCAACTACACATGGTCTCGTAGTACGGGGAATATGGAAGGTCAAACCAACTCCGATACTGGTCAACAAGACGTATCGACGACGGCGAACTGGGACTTTCCTGAGTTTATGGCTTTCACACGTGGCGTCTTGCCGAATGACCGTACGCATGCCATCAAAGCCTTTGGTTTCTATGAGTTTGACAAAGAATGGTCGGTCGGCGCGAATCTCTTGATCCAGTCTGGTCGTCCAAAAACTTGCCAAGGTACGGATCTTGACGCAGAAGCAGGGCTGAAAAACGTCAATGGACCAGAATGGGGAACCGGTGGTTACGGTGCCGTCTATTTCTGGTGTAACGGTAAGCCAGCTCCGCGAGGCAGTTTAGGCCGCATGCCAACTGAATCCAATTTGGATTTGAGTTTGACCTATAAACCCGCTGCATTAAAAGGCATCGTTATCGGTTTAGACGTGTTTAACGTATTGAACAAGCAAATGGCTTTGACTCGCCAAGAGACTTACGATGGCGGCGACGGAGCGATCTTGTCTAACTACGGTGAAGTGCGTCAGTATGCGCCAGCTCGCACGATGAAATTGCGTGTGGAATACAACCATAAGTTCTAATTCAGGTTGTGTTTCTGAAATAGAAGGAGAAATACGAGTAGATCGAGTTAAGTCCAAAGGTGGTAATTTGAGGTGGCTACGGCCACCTCTTTTTTTTGCCTCGGAAAATCGTTAATTTGTGCGGCGCACACAAAAAGAATGCGGTATTTCTCTGTTATTGCGCGCTCAACACACCAGGCTTTGCGCCATCACAAAAGTGGGTTGATATATTGACTGGTGTTAGCCCAGTTGCGATTACACTCTCGAACATCTTAAGAAGTGGTATTTCTACCCTCGTTCCTTGTATGGTTTTGGTCGTGGAAGTTTGTCTTTCCCTAGGGAATAGTGGATACTTGCACTACTACAACGAAAATAGAGAAATAGCATTTCTTAAACTTTAGAATTTGCGTCTTTTCTTCTGTCGGCAGCTAGACCTTAGAAAACCGTCCGCGATCAAATCCCTGTTGATAGCGGAATATGGAGGGCGCAAAACCTGAAATAAACCAAGCTAAGGATCCCAAGCATGACCTCATCCCACTTTGCCGAATTAATGGCATATGCCCAAGAACATTCCAGCGCTACCAGCAAACGTCAAGGCGGCTTTATTGCAGCCTACTTTGAAAATACCGACCCTGACGAGATCACGGCGCGCGGTGCGGCGAATTTGTTTGCTTTAGCCAACGCGCATTGGCGTTTGTTAGATTCCCAACGCGCACCTAAAACGCCGAAGATTCGCGTATTTAACCCGAGCTTGGCTGAAGATGGCTTCGTCAGCGAACACACGGTCGTGCAAATCGTGAATGACAACATGCCTTTCTTGGTTGATTCCGTCACCATGGCGATCAACAAAACCGGCCGTACTGCGCACTGGATCGTTCATCCTTTGATGAGCGTGGCGCGTAATGCCGATGGTACGGTCGATAACGCCAGTACCGTAGCCGCTGCAACAGCCGCAGGCCGTAACGACCCAGTTGAATCTTTAATTTTGGTCGAATGCGATCGCATCGTTAGCGCCGCCGACCAACAAGCCCTGATCGAAGAACTACAACGCGTATTAGCTGATGTGCGCGCCGCAGTGGAAGACTGGCAGGCTATGTTAAGCCGCGTGAAGTCCTTGACCGCCGCTTCAGAGAAATTCGCAAAGTCACAAGAAAGCCATGGCGAAGGCATCGCCTTCTTGAAATGGTTAGAAGACCGTCACTTCACCTTCTTGGGTGCACGTGATTACGAACTCAAACGCAATGGCAATCAAGTGAGCTTGGTGGCGCTGCCAGATTCTGGCCTCGGCATCTTGCGCGGCAAAGTACAAACGAACGAAACCATGTTGCCACCTGAAGTGGTGGCCTTGATTGATTCTGAACAAACGGTATTGGTCACTAAAGCCATGACGCGCGCCACCGTGCATCGCCCAGCCTGGCTTGATTACATCGCGGTAAAACGTTTTAACGATGCCGGTGAAGTCGTCGGTGAATCGCGCTTCTTAGGCCTGTACACCTCAACCGCTTATTCCGCTGCAGTCAGCGAAATCCCACAAGTGCGTCAACGTACCGCGGCGGTGATGAACGCGGCGGGTGTGGTGCCAGAAAGCCATGCAGCAAAAGCGCTGCAATCGATCTTGGATGACTATCCACGTGACGAACTCTTGCAAGTCGATACCACCACTTTGACAGATCATGCAATTGGTATTTTGCGCTTGCAAGAACGTCAGCGTGTACGTTTGTTCTTGCGCCGCGATCCATTTGGTCGTTTCACTTCTGCGCAAGTCTTTGTACCACGTGATCGCTATAACACCGAATTGCGCGTCAAAATTAGTAGCGAATTGATGGCGGCTTTAGATGGCCAATCGATCGAATTCACACCGATGTTGACCGACAGCCCACTCGCTCGTATTCACTATTTGGTGCGTGCCAAAGCTGATGCGCCAATGAGCACCAATGTTAACGTCAGCGCCCTCGAAGCCCGTATCGCTAAATTAGCCCAACGTTGGGAAGATGATTGCAGCACCGAGCTCTTGCGCACGCATGGCGAAGGCCGTGGCCTCGATTTGGCGACGCGCTTTGCGAACGCTTTCCCGAATGTGTATCGCGAAGACTTCTCACCGCAAGCCGGTGCAGAAGATGCCGATATCCTCGCGGGTTTGTCCGAGGCTTCTCCATTGGCGGTGAAGTTGTATCGTCCACTCGACGCCAGTGCAGGTTTGTTGCGCTTTAAGATTTACAACCTCTCTAAAGTGGCTTTGTCTGATTCCTTGCCTGTCTTGGAACACATGGGCGCACGTGTTCTCGACGAACATCCCTACCGCGTGGCGATTGGTGACACGGCCTTGTGGATTCATGATCTCGGTTTGCAATTACCCGCAGAAACCGATCTCGCCGCGGTCAAAGTACGCTTCGAAGATTTGTTCAAAATGGCATGGCGCGGCGAAGTTGAAAGCGATGATTTGAACCGCTTGGTCTTGAACACCGCACTCGACGCACGTTCTATCGTAGTCTTGCGCGCTTGCTCACGCTACTTCAAACAGCTTGGTTTTGCTTACAGCCAAACTTACATTGAAGCGGCATTGAACAAAAATAATGGCATCACGCAATTGATCGCTGAATTGTTTGGCGCACGTTTCAAGCCAGACTTCGTTGGTGACCGCGATGCAGCTCAAAAGCATATCCGCGAACAACTCGAAGCGGCGATGAGCCAAGTAGCAAGTTTGGATGAAGACCGCATCTTGCGCCAATTCATCGCCACTATCGTAGCCACACTGCGTACTAACTTGTGGCAAACCGATGCCAACGGTAACTTCAAACCGTATATGAGTTTCAAACTCAATCCGCGTGAAGTGCCAGGCGTGCCAGAACCAAAACCGCTGTTCGAAATTTGGGTCTACTCACCACGTGTCGAAGGCGTGCATTTGCGCGGCGGTAAAGTTGCTCGCGGTGGTTTGCGTTGGTCTGATCGTCGTGAAGACTTCCGTACTGAAATTCTCGGTTTGGTTAAGGCGCAGCAAGTTAAAAACACAGTCATCGTGCCAGTGGGTTCTAAAGGCGGTTTTGTCTTGAAGAATGCGCCACCGATGACAGATCGTGAAGCCTATCAGGCTGAAGGCGTGGCATGCTACAAGATCTTCTTGTCAGGCTTGCTGGACGTCACGGACAACATCGTCAAAGGCGCAGTGGTACCACCAACGAAAGTGGTGCGTCATGATCCAGATGATCCTTATTTGGTGGTGGCTGCAGATAAAGGTACAGCGACCTTCTCTGATATCGCTAACGGCGTCTCGGCTGATTACGGCTTCTGGCTCGGCGATGCGTTTGCATCGGGTGGCTCAGTTGGTTACGACCATAAGAAAATGGGTATCACGGCACGCGGTGCATGGGAATCGGTCAAACGTCATTTCCGCTCTTTCGGTCACAACACGCAAACGACACCATTCACCGTAGCCGGTATCGGCGATATGTCGGGCGACGTGTTTGGTAACGGTATGCTTTTGTCTGAGCAAATCAAATTAGTCGCCGCGTTTGACCATCGCCATATCTTCATCGACCCATCACCGGATGTCGCGAAGTCTTATGCTGAACGCCAACGCTTGTTCAACTTGCCGCGCTCTAGCTGGGATGACTATGACAAGAGCTTGATCTCCAAAGGCGGTGGCGTCTACCCACGTACAGCGAAGTCGATTTCATTAAGCCCAGAGGCACGCGCTGTATTAGGCATTGAAACCGCAGACTTAACGCCAGTCGAATTACTCAAAGTGATTTTGCAAGCACCAGTTGACCTCTTGTACAACGGCGGTATCGGTACTTACGTCAAAGCCACGTATGAAACGCATGCGCAAGTCGGCGACAAGGCAGGTGATGCATTCCGCGTTAACGGAAACGAGCTGCGCTGCAAAGTTTTGGCAGAAGGCGGTAACTTAGGTTGCACACAAAACGGCCGTATCGAGTTCGCACAAAAAGGTGGCCGCATCTACACCGACGCCATTGATAACTCCGCCGGTGTCGATTGCTCCGATCACGAAGTCAATATCAAGATCTTGGTTGGCGCGATTACGGAAGCTGGTGATCTCACACTCAAACAACGTAATGACTTGTTAGCCTCGATGACAGATGAAGTCGGCCACTTAGTTTTGACCGACAACTACTATCAATCACAAGCACTCGACATCGCATGCCACCGTCCGCTATATGTACTCGACGGCCAGCAACGTTTGATGCAATCCTTAGAGCGCCAAAGCCGCTTGAACCGTGCGATTGAGTTCTTACCATCCGATGAAGAAATCGCCCGCCGCAAAGCGCACAAGCAAGGCCTCACTGCACCAGAAAACGCAGTCGTCTTGGCCTACGCGAAGATGGCGGTGTTTGATGAATTGGTGGCGTCTAACTTACCAGACGACCCATTCTTCAGCCGTGCATTGAAAGCCTACTTCCCGAAAGTATTGTCTGAGAAGTTCCCAGAAGCGATTTCTAACCACCAATTGAAGCGCGAAATCATCGCTACCTTCATCACCAACACCGTGGTCAATCGCACTGGCGCTACCTTCGTCAACTTCATCGCCACCGAAGCTGCCGCATCAGCCGCCGATGTGATTCGCGCCTTCACTTTGGCCCGCGAGATTTTTGACTTAGAAGCACTGTGGGATCAAATCGATGCGCTTGATTACAAAGTCGACGCCAAGTTGCAGTTAGACTTGTTGACCAAGCTCACCGCCATCGCCCAACGTGCCTCACGCTGGATGCTGCGCGCAAGAACAGCGAATGCAGACTTGCCAACGCTGATCCAACGCTACCAACCAAGCGCACGCGAACTCCGCGCCAACTTGGCAGCATGGTTACCAGCAGCGGCCTACGCCAGCTTGCAAGAAGCCAGCAAAGCGTTGAGTGACGCAGGCGTAGAAGCAGGCTTAGCTGAAAACTTAGCCGCTTTGGAATTCATCTTCCCAGCCCTAGATTTGGTCGACCTCGCCCAAAACACAGGCAGCGATTTGGAAACCACAGCCCGCGCCTACTTCGGCGTCGACGCAGAACTCAGCCTCACCGGCTGGCGCGATCAAATCAATCGCTTACCAACCGACACACTGTGGCAAACACAAGCCCGCGGCAGCGCCCGCGACGACGTCTACTCTATCGCCAGCCAAGTCACGCGCAGCCTGCTATCACGCAAAGAAGCACTCGCCACATGGCGCGCACAACATGAGCAAGCGATCTTTAAGCTGAATCAATTGTTGACGACGATTACAACCCAGGGTGCGGATTTAGCGCCGGTGTCTGTGGCGTTGAGGGAGTTGCGTAGTTTGGCTTGATTGTTTTGAAATGTAGGTAAAAGAAATGGGCGCAGATTTGCGCCCATTTCTTTATCGACTTTCAGGCGCAAGATGCATTAATTTTAGAACTGACTCCGGTTTCGTAGATTCAACTGGCGTTCATTTTAATTTCTAGAGTGAATTTGAAATGAGTATTCAGTTTGTCATGATGTACTTCCTTTTCAGTTTTTGACATTATTAAATGTCTACTGAATTAGGGGAAGTCCAGTGCGGCTCCTTCAATTTCTTGTGAAAAACGCTTGATTGACAGGTCTAAATTAAGACTTTAAACTGACTTCAATCAATCCGCGCCAGTGAGGTATGCCATGCGACTATCCGAACAAGTAAAACCGATTAGCTATTTTAAAGACAATGCAGCCAAGGCCATTTCAGAGATGACTGAAACACGCGAGCCGCTCATCATTACCCAAAATGGCGAGGCGACTTGCGTCATCCAAGACATCAAAAGTTACGAAGAGTCTAAAAATACGATGGCCTTGCTCAAGCTTTTGGCGCTTGGTCGTGGGCAAATTGAGACGGGAAAATTTAAGCCAGCGCGTGAGGTTTTCAAACGTATGGATAAGGAAATTCTGAAGTGAGCTACACCGTGTATATGCTGGATGATGCGGAGCGGGATCTGCGGGACATCCACTCATACATCAAGTACCATTTTTCAGAGAAGCTTGCCAATGAACTCTACATTGAAATCAAAACAAAGATTCTGATGTTAGAGGAAAACCTACTCCTCGGCACCCCGATGCCAGAACTTGTAGAACTAGGCATGCTGAACTGGCGGCAAATGGTAGTGCTTAAAAAGAACAAGGTGGTGTACGAAGTCGATAAGCATCGACAACACATTTATGTGTACCTCATCTGCACCGAGCGCCAAGATTTCGAGGCGTTTCTTCAAAAGCGATTGTTTCGAGGGTAATCGCTGAATCCCGATTTATGATCGATTGGCGCTGCTGTGTGAAGTGCTGAATTGGTTGTTGTGTTTGGGATGGGTGTCCAATGTTTGTTTATAATCTCACTGAAAATTGTAATAGTTTCTCAGCGCCGACATTCGAAACTTTTCATTTGCGAATGTAGGAATGTTAGAACGTATCCCGTATTTCCGAACTTTACGTTAGCAAATCAAATAAATCTTACACACTTACAGAGTACTACATGACGCCTGAAGAGATAGCCTTCATTTACAAGCATGTTTCCGTTTACGGCTTAGGCTTAGTTATCGCAAGCATTATTGTCTATTTAATTGGAAAACATTCGCTTGCTTCCTATCTATCAGAGAAGGGAAAGAACCTCGCAACAAAAGAAGACATTGGAAAGATAACAGCGCTTGTTGAAGAGGTAAAAGCGCCGTATAACCAATTGTTAGAGGAACTACGCGCAAGGCATCAGCTTCGTCTCGCTGCGATTGATAGACGACTACAGGCACACCAAGAATCCTTCGCACTTTGGCGTCAACTCATTGGCGCAGTCCATACAGATAATGCTAGCTCAGCTGTAATCACGTGCCAACAGTGGTGGGAACAGAATTGCCTATACCTTGAGCCGGAAGTACGAGAAGCATTTGTAAGGGCTTACACAGCGGTCGGTGCTCATGGCTCACTTCTTCAAGACAGAACCGGTACTGAGGCGATCAAACAAAATTGGCGGGAAATTATCAGATTTCCTGAAGTTTTATTCCCAGCAGTACAGCTTCCACCCCTATCAGAGTTGGAGAAAAAAGCTGTGGAAAGTTAGCCCTCAATTCACCAATTCATGAGGCAAATAAAAATAGTTGTGCGTGAATTCCACTTCAACCTTTTAGATCGATAAAATGCCCGCATTTTTTAAGAAGCAGATTCTTGTATCGTTGTCCCTCGCGTTGCTTGCCTCGCTCGGCGGATGTGTTACGCTCGTTAATCATATTCCCGGCAGTATTGCGATCAAAGTGGCACCAGTGCTTGCTGATGGACAGCTCTTGCTTCAGTGTGAGGCTTCTTCGAGAAGAATTCAAAAGACACCCACTCCAAAAAGCAATTAAACACGATTTAAAATTAGCAATCAGAGCGAGATTTTGTTGCTTTCAGAGATGGGTGTCTCCAATTTTTACGATCTTTAGGACAGCCCCTTCAGAAAAAATATACAAAGTATCTTGGTCGTCTATCG
>CANHZI010000118.1 GCA_947464955.1 Oxalobacteraceae bacterium | reverse complement strand
AGGTGTTTTATAATCGAACGCGGCAGCATTCGACATTAGGTTACCGCTCTCCAGTTCAATATCTGGAAGACTGGATGAAGAAACAAAATCAAGAGAATCTCGCTGCATGACATTCACCTGATGGTGAACTAATTATCGAGGGAAGCTCATTCCACGTTCTTCTGCTCATTCCAAATGGCGATGATGGGTCGCGGGAAATAGTCGAAGCGCTTCGCTCTAAGCATATTGGCTAAGGATTCATCACTGCCTGTGACGACCGGTAATCCATTGTGCCTTAGGATGTCGGTGTCGGGCCATTGTGTTCCTTGCCCAGCGCGAAATTTTGATAGCTGGGCGATGCTGTTCGCATTTTTCAATAGCGCTGGATTGTCGCTATGGATGAACGGAATACGCCAACCGAAGAAGCCCTTGTCGATCGGGATCTTAATGGCACGAATCTGCTTCTCTCTTTCGTCGCTGGTCATGGTCCAAATGACATCGAGCTTGCTTTGATTTTGTGACAGATCAAAAATCTGTCTCGCTTGCGGCACCGGTGCTTCGTTGGATTTGACGATAACGTAATCTGCGCCACTTTTCTTGATCGCCAAGCGTAAGATTTCGACTATGTAAGTCGCGATCGGATCATTCGTCCTTTCTAAATCTTGGATACGGATAGGGATGCTTTCTGCCCTTGCTCCATGCATAGTGCTGAGCAATATCGCAAATGCAATGATGGTCGGCCGTGCTTTTGTCAGCAGAGATATAAAGCGAGAACTCATTCGTGGATTGGCCTTAAATCGATAGGCTTTGAGTCTACCGTAGCTAAGCAAAATGCGCCAAGTTTTCTCTTGCCTATTGACTTGATGTGACACAAAACCAGGGATTAAAAAGACAAAAAAGGGATTATCAGTCACGCTGATAATCCCTTTATCTAGAGTGCAAACAGGGCATCAATTTGATGCGCTGTTGTTGACTTACTTTTTAAGACACTTTTCCAAGAATTGATCTTGTTCCCACAAGAGATGCAGGATATTTTCCCGTGCAGCATAGCCGTGGCTCTCTTTTGGCAAAATGACCATGCGTGCTGGAGCCCCTAAACCTTTCAGCGCTTGGAAATAACGTTCGGTTTGCAAGGTAAAGGTGCCAGGATTATTGTCGGCTTCACCATGCACCAATAAGATCGGCGTTTTCATTTTATCGGCATTCATGAAAGGCGACATCTTGGTATAGACCTCAGGTGTTTCCCAGTAATTACGTTGCTCGCTTTGGAAGCCAAATGGCGTCAAGGTGCGATTGTAAGCACCACTGCGTGCAATACCGCAAGCGAAGAGTTTGGAGTGCGTCAGTAAATTCGCGGTCATAAAGGCGCCATAGGAATGACCACCGACGGCAACTTTTTGACGATCGATGTAGCCGAGCTTATCAACTGCATCAATCGCGGCCTCGGCGTTGTCGACCAGCTGTGGCACAAAATTGTCATTAGGCTCGACCGTACCTTCGCCAATAATCGGGAAAGCGGCGTCATCTAATACCGCATAGCCACGCGTTGCCCAGTAAATGAAAGAACCATAATTGGGCGCAGTGAAGGCGTTTGGATTATGCGTACTTTGACCAGCGGAATTTTTGTCTTTGTACTCCGCTGGATAGGCCCAGATCAATAGCGGTAATTTTTCTTTCTTCGCCTTGTCATAGCCTGCCGGCAAATACAGAGTACCCGACAACTCTACGCCGTCTTTGCGTTGATATTTGATGACTTCTTTCGAAACGTCTTTCAAACTCTCATAGAGATTTTTAAATTGGGTAATCGGAGTCAAAGCACCTGATTTCAGATTACGTAGGAAATAGTTCGGGTACTCTGTCTTAGATTGAATTTGCACCAATACATCGGCTTTTTTTGAATCTTCGATCGCAATCAAATTCTCGATTTTGTCCGTAAAACTCGATTGGTATAGGCGATTCTTGCTCAGAGTTTCGATATTAAGTGCGTCAATGAAGGGGAATTGACCTTTCTTACTATGGCCCGCACCTAGCAGGTAGAGTTGGCCGTCTTCGATCACTAAAGTACGACGTTGATATTGATTGCGCTTGGTCTCAAATCGACCAGGGTCGCCATAAATGTCTTGCGAATTGCGATCAAATACTAAACGCGCTTTAGTGCCTGGTGCCGACGGGTTGAAGAAAAATGTGCGTTCGCTGCGCGTGTCGTACCAACTGTCATAGACGACAGCTAAGGAATCATTGCCCCAAACGATGCCGCCAAATCGTTGGCCTGTTTTAACTAAGGATACCGGTGTTTTCTCGAATGGGGCATCCCATTGGAAGACTTCATCACGGAATTCGACTTTCTTTGCCGGATCGCCATCGTCTAGTGCTACGACGTAAGCGAGGCTCGCTGCCTTATCAGCGCGCCAAGAAAGGCTGCGCTTGCCACTTCGGGTTGCGCTGAATCCCTTAGGCATGGTTTCAGTCAGAGGTACTTCATTGACTGTTTTGATCGCCTTACCAGTGAGGTCGTAGACCACGGTTTTGGTCGGGAAACGGTTATACGGGACGATGTATGAAAAAGGCTTTTGGATCGTGCTCAATAATAGGTATTTACCATCGGGAGAAAAACTCTCTTCGGCATACATATCAGCTTTCTTGAATACGGCAGATTTGCCATTGAGATCAAGTTTATGGAGTTCCGAAGTGATCACGGTGATGAAATTGGTTTCATCATTTTGATTCTTTAGCAGATCTGCATAGGTGCGATTCTGCGACGCAGACCCCGAGGAATTTGAAGTAATCGGCCCTGCAGGTAGGTCTTTACTCGCATCTAATAGCGCGGGTTTGTTCTTAGGTAGTACTTTGACTAATAGACTTTCACTATCTTTGAACCATTGATAGGGTGAGCCTAAACTAGCGTTCAAATTTGATGTGGATAATTTTTTCGATTGTGCGTTCGCGATATCGATGACCCACAGTTCCACTCCTTTGTCCGTGGTGTTGGTAAAGGCAATTTTCTTCTCATTGGGCGACCAGCTGATATTTGCGATCAGAGGATTTTTGGGGAGATCTTTGATTGTGATCTCTTTTTCGTCTTTTACTTTACGCAGTTTCAAGTTGTTGATATAAGTCATCGAACTTGAAATATTGGTGACCGGATTAATACGCAAGCCACCGAGGCGCAATTCGCTTTGATTTAACTCGGCCAAAGTCTTAAACGTATTGCGATAGCTCAGCAGCATATAATCCATCTTACTGTCGATTTGGACAGAAGGTGCTCGTACGACATCGGCTAAGTCCAAAATTGACTTAGGTGGTGTCTGGTAACTGAGATTCTCTTGTGCAAACGCGGTATGGCTTACGCCAATACTAGCGATGCTGAGTGCAATACTTAGCAAGCGGCTTGAGTTCTTCATGTTGATGTTTAATCCTGTCGGTTTGGTTAAATTCGAGGAATATCTTATTCTGTTGGATATCTCTTGTAGAGATTCGATTATTGTAGCGCCAATTGGTTCCCCTACATCTGAAAAATGCAGAACAAGGTTTAGTCATGAAATTAGAAACGGCGCGTTGTCAGTGTCGCCTTGTGCGGGAAGTGGATCGACAAATGCTGCAGGCGCTTTATGCCGATCAACGCACTTCACAATTTACTCCAGTTGAAAGCGATATCAGTGATGAGGCGATGTGCGCCAAAATCCAGCAATGGCGGGCGCATTGGGAAGAACATGGTTTTGGAATATGGATTATTGAGAAAAAGTTAGATGATGGCGAATATCAGGCTATCGGCGTAGGCGGTGTAAGCATGCGCGATTTTGATGGGCAACAGCTGCCGAATCTCTGGTATCGTTTTTTCCCTGATACTTGGGGAAACGGCTTTGCTTCTGAATTTGCGAACGCTTGTATTGTATGGTTAAGGCAAGAGGCGAAATTGCGCGCCGTTTTCGCTCTCGTACATCCACAGAATTTAGCATCACTTCGCGTTGTGCAAAAATTGGGCATGCATCGTGATGGTGAGTTGCAGTTGGCTCAACAGAAGAGTTTGCGCTTACGCTTAGACTTGAGTTCCTGAAGAAGCGAGCTCAATGTTTAAGCAGTGCAATTTCTCAGGCGAAGTACTAGCTCAGCTGAGTGTTGACGCGCTTATTATTTTTACTGAATTCGCACCGCTTTGAAGGATAGACTTTGGAAAAGCAAGAAGAAATAAGGATACGTCAAATGCATCAGTCTGATTTCGAGGCGGTGATGGCACTGCAATCCTTGTGTTACTTTGACGGCTTACCAGAATCGCGTGAATCTTTGTTTGCCAAATTTGTGGTCTCGCCATCGAGTTGTTTTGTAGCGACTCAAGATGCCAGATTGGCAGCCTACTTATTTGCGATACCTTGGAATATCTCTGCCCCGCCAGATCTTAATTCTCAGCATTGTGACTTGCCGGATTTACTAGATTGTATGTACCTCCATGATTTAGCGATCGCACCGTTCGCGCGAGGGCAACATTTGGGCAGCCGCATGTTTAAGCATTTGTTGGGACACTTGCCTCGATATGGATTCAATCAGCTTTCCTTGGTCGCGGTACAAGGCTCTACAGGGTTTTGGAAGAGCCAAGGTTTTATCGCTGTCAAAGGCAATGCAAGCCTGAGTAAAAAACTTGAAACCTATGGTGGTAGTGCTGTATTTATGATTCGTACGAATATCTAGACTCGGGCTATGCCAACACTCACTTTAAATTCCAACAGTGCTCGGTTTGAAATTTGTTACCATATGCGCTTAGTCGAGCACAACTTATGAGGAAATATTGATGGTCTCTTTGCCTATTTGGCTACGTACGCTTGCAGTATTCGTTTTCAGCTGGGCTGGTATCTTGTCAGCACTTTTTTACTTTGGAACAGCGCAACGCTATACGAGCCAAGAAAATGTCTCGGCGCAATTTCCGATCGCGGTGGTAGAGGCTGGACGACCAGCGCTGATTGAGTGGCAAGCGTACGCGAATGATAAAAATAAATACCAAATGAGTCTTATCGCTAATTCTTCTGGTGGAGTTTTTGCGATTAATGACAGCAAAAGCTTCTCACTAAAACCGATGGGTAAAGGGGTTATTCTGTTAGAAGTGAGGGCTGGTTTGCAAAGACAATTTGCCCAATACCATATTGATGCGGGTATCGTAAAACCACAGCAATTGCGTCAGATTGATGCGAATTTACTCGCGCTTGCGAGCGGGCTCTCCTTGTTGATTTCGGTTGTGTTTTTCCGCTTTCAGCGAGTGCGCAAGTCCGCTTAAAGTGATCTTTCTGTGCAAGTATTTGAAGTATTTTAAAACTGTTTAACGGAGCACCTAGATGCGTTTTCAATTCCGATTTCGTAGCGTAACAGCATTGACGATGCTCGTTTGTGTTGCTGCGAATATGTTATGGATGCCAACTGGCATGGTGAGAAATGACTTGATTCTGCTGTTTCAAGTTGGGCAAAGCCAGGCTGATTTGTGGCGCGTTGAGGTCATCGCGTTTGTCGCGGTATTGGTGGTTTGCGCAATTCTCTCGGCCATTTTGTTGTTTGCTTCCCGGTATTCCAAGGGCCTTGCTTGGACATGCATGCTGTGGATACTGCTTTGCTTGATGATATCGGTGTTTTTTCATTTTACTACCCCAGCGATGTGGTTGCTGCCACTCTGGGCGAGCTGGCGTTTGAGCGGTAGTCCATTGTTAAAAAAATCTACGTGATTGCAGAACCGAAAATACCTACTTGTTTGCATCGATGTGGCTAGTACGAATGAGCGGAATATGGGAAATGGCCATACTTAGGACTTTGTTTATATTTTTTGAGAGTGAGTGAGAAGATGAGTGAGTTTGCAAACGATATCGCTAAATTTAACGGCATTTATAAACTGCCTGTGAATACAGCACCCACGCTTGAGGTTGGAGTGCTCGCGGCGGAACGTATGGCTGCGTTCAAGGATATTTTGATTGAGGAAGTGCATGAAATCGATGAAATTATCGCAGCCCAACAAGCGGGTAAAGATCCGCTTGAAGTGTTGACGATGTTGGCCGATTTATTAGGTGATATTCAAGTCTACTGCGCTTCAGAGATGGCGAAATTTGGCCTACCTTTAGACCAGGTGTTGGCAATCATCATGCGATCGAATTTCTCAAAATTGGGTGCGGATGGCTTGCCTATCTATGATGAGAGAGGCAAGGTGATGAAGGGGCCGAATTATTGGAAGCCAGAGCCTAAAATTCGTGAGCTGCTAGACGGCCTTAAGAAGTGAGTCGAGTCGGTTTGACATCAACCAATCTTCATGTAGTTTAAGAGAAAACGCGGGGAAAATCTCCGCGTTTTTTTGTTGGCAATATTAGTAAAAAGTATAGCTAAAAGCATGCTTTATTTGGTTTCCTGTGGTACGAATACCGCAATTCACGCGAATTGTAATGACGAAACAATTCACGCGGTGATACTTTAGAGTTGCCATGCGGCATGTTCTTTATTCTAATTGATCCACCTCGCTCTCAACAGGCAATTTGAACTGTGATGACCCTCGACGCACGCACCGTAGTTTTCATCATTACACTGAGTACATTGCTGATCGCCCTCGGCCTAGCACTGGTTGCTCGTGGCCCATTGGGTCGTCTGAAGAGTGTCTCACAATGGTCAATGGCGACAGGCATGCAATCGCTTGGGTGGATTGTCACAGGCTTATTGCGCGGGAAAATCCCAGATCTAATTTCCGTTGTGCTCGGAAATAGCCTGATCGTTCTGTCGTTACTGGTGTACATGCTCATCATCGCTGGCTTTTTGAGGCAGACGGTGAAACGGGAGCCGTGGTTCTTCCTTCTATTTTTGATGGCGGCGGGCTTGTCTTACTACCAGTTGGTACAACCAGATTTGGCGATCCGAACGGCGATTGTTTCTGCTTCAGTTACGCTCATTACCTTTAATAGTGCTCGCTTGCTGTGGAATACGCGCCCCAACATGTTGCCCAGCTCTCGCTTCATGATTGGCCTGTATGTCTTTTCTAGCGTGTTCATGCTGGCCCGTGTTTTCTATTTTCTGTTCATCTCGAATGCCGCCGATCAACAACCGTTTAGCGGCAGTAGTTTCAAGGACCTTTCCCTCGTCATTTTTTACCTCTTCTCAGTGCTCTTGCCATTCGGTTTTATCCTGATGTGCAATGACCGCTACGTCACTCAGCACAACCGCGTTGAACACGAGCTGCTCGAGAAAACCCATTTGTTCGAGCGTCTTTCCAGTTTGGTGCCAGGCACCATTTATCAATACCAACGTTTTCCTGATGGGCGAACATGCTTCCCATTTGCCAGCGATGGCATTGAGAAAATGTACGAAGTGAAAGCAGAGGATGTGAAATTTGACGCGGCGATTATTTTAGAGAGAGTGCATCCTGATGATCGCGAAGACGTGGTCGCTTCGATTCGCCGCTCTGCCGAAAACTGCGTCACTTGGCATGCACAGTACCGTGTCGTGTTACCGCGTCAGGGCCTGCGGTGGCGTATAGGTCAAGCACAACCTGAAAAGCTGGCAGACGGCAGTGTGCTATGGCATGGCTATATCGCCGACTTTACAGAACAAGCGATGGTCGAGGCGAAGCAGAAACAGTTGGAGCAAGAAGTTCTGGAGAGCTATTACGCATTGGAAGCCAGCGAGCAACGTTTGCGGCGCTTAATGAACTCGAGTTTGATTGGCATGATACAAGGCAACGCCACTGGTGCTCTGATCGAAGCCAATGACGTTTTGGTGCAAATGTTAGGATTACAGCGATCCGCCATTGAACGCTCCGAAGTGAACTGGTTTGAATTGAGTAACCCGCCCGAATTGACGCGGCAAATCAATGCGATTCGGAGTTTAGATAGCAATGAGTCGACTCCACCGTTTGAAACCCACTTGTTAGATCGTGATGGCAAACCTATCCCGATTATGTTCGGTGTCTCAAAGTTAGCGGACAGTGAAAACGAATGGGTCGGCTTTGTGCTCGATCTGCGCGAGCAAAAACGTATCGATCATTTGAAGTCCGAATTTATTTCTATCGTTAGCCATGAACTGCGTACGCCATTGACATCGATTCGCGGCTCCATGGGTTTGTTAGAGTCGGGCGTAGTCGGAGAACTTCCTGCAAAAGCTCTGCAGTTGGTGCAAATTGCGCATAAGAATAGTCAACGCTTGACCGCCCTAGTGAACGATATTCTTGATATGGAAAAGCTCGCGACTGGGCAAATGATTTTGAATATGCGGGAGCTTGATCTTTGTCAGTTGCTACAACAGAGTATCGATGCCAATGCACCTTATGCCGAAACCTATCAGGTGCGCTATGAGTTTCACAACAAAATAGAACGTGCTCTAGTGTTGGCAGACAGCGACCGACTAATGCAGGTGTTGGCTAACTTGTTGTCAAACGCCGCGAAATTTTCATCTCAAGGCGATGTCGTGTTATTGCGTTTGCTGGAGCAAGAATCACAATACGTGATTGAGGTCGAGGACCACGGTCGTGGTATCCCCGCTTCTTTTCACGATAGGATCTTTGGTAAGTTTGCCCAAGCAACCGACTCGTCGATACGGCAAAAAGAAGGCGCGGGATTAGGTCTACACATTTCAAAGACGCTGGTCGAAAAAATGCAGGGCCACATTGGTTTTAGTTCGCAAGAGAAAGTCAAAACCGTATTCTGGATTAGCTTTCTAAAGCTGTGATCGTGGTATCGCGTGATCTAGTTTGGTGATCGTATTACTTGTTCGGCGATCAGTAAATGGGACCGACCGTATGTTTCCTGGTTCGGCCCATTGATCTCCGCGTTTAGGGTTTCTGCATTTTGGATTTAGGCTCTTCTTTTCCACGACCTTCGCCTGGGCCATCTGCGCGATGTTCAGGTGGATGCTCGGGCCGAGCGAAAAGACCTTTCGGTGATTCGCTGCACGTCGCTTTAACTTTGTCTCCGCGCGGCGTCGTGATCTCAATGTTATCTCCCAACTTTTTGGATTTACAGGCTTCATAGGCCTGTGGTGGCGGCTCTCTGCGCGAATGCTCTGCTGGCGCTCCATTTTTCTCGGGTGGTGTTTGCGTGGCTTTGTTGGCCTGCTGAGCACCCGCAAAATTTGTTAGGGCAAAAGCGAGCGCCAGTGGCAGGCTAAAACGAATAAGTGATTTCATATCTTCCTTTCCTCATACAAGAAATTCCAGTCTATTCGACGAATGTGAAGGAAAAATGAAGCTGTTGAAGAGGCTGCCACATAGATTAACTTGAGCCTGTCGGCATGGATCGCATAGAATGCCAGCACGATGAACCACGATCTTAAACCATGAATACACTGTTGCGAAAAATGTTGTTGGGAACGATAGCCATCGCTGGCCTCATGTCTCTATCGAATGTCAGTGCCGCTGAACTGCCTGCGAGTAGTCGTGCCGAAGTTGAGGCCTTACTCAACCGCTTAGCCGCCTCTGGTTGTCAGTTTAGTCGTAATGGCAGTTGGTATAGCGCTCAAGAAGCGAAAAGTCATTTAACGAAGAAACTCGACTACGTGCTTGAGAAAAAGATGGTGTCAAGTAGCGAGCAATTTATTGAGCTGGCTGCCAGCAAAAGTAGTATGAGCGGCAAGCCATATCAGGTGAAGTGTGGAAACCAAGCCGCGCAGGACAGTGCTACTTGGCTACAGGGAGCTTTGAAAGACCTACGTGCGAACAAAACTGGCGCTGATAAGAAATGAGCGCCAGTTTGTTTTGATTATTCTTTACTGTTTTGGACTTGATTCAGGCCTTGCGGATTACTGCCAAACCACAGCCAAGCGGTATCGATTCCACCGCGGTTAAGGACGTATTGATTGATACTCGCTTTCACAACGATCACGGTGAAGAGGCAGGCTGCCAAGGCGCAAAGTGTGCCCACAGTGTAGGCGAGTATGGTCAGTTTTGGCACATGGGGCACTACGTCATTAGAGAAAATGATCATTAAGGCTACCAAAGCCAAAGCAAGGATGGCGAGCTTTAATGTGAATTGTCTTGTTGTTTTCATGATAATTGCTTATTGTTTCAATGATGATTGAAGTGGATTAATTCTGCATCGGGGTGGTGTGGCGATTGCAGATCGCAAATGCCCACAAAACCGATACGCAGCAGTTTAGGTAAGTTTTGGTTTATTTCAAGTTTTTTTGCTAATTCGGTATGCTTTTTCATCTGGAAAGTCTCGCTATGTCTGTGCGCAATTTATCATCCTGGTGGCGCTTGCAGTGCCTCGTACTTTTGCTTTGTTTATTGAATGCTTGTGCAATGCCTTTGGCGCCAGCTTACGATAAGGCGGTGAGCGATGGATTGAATGCGGCGAATACCGATGCTATGACACTATTTGCGAGCCTAAGCCTAGGCGTTCAAAAACACGATTTCGCAAGCCGCGCTGAACAATATGCGCAGGTGATAGGAAAGCTCGACGCGCTTGCAATTTCAGCCAATGCGAGACCAGTTCCAAAAAATGCAGTGACTGACAAAGTCAATGCGGTGCTCGACAAATCGCTGCCAGCAACGGCTGAGAAAAGCGATGCGCGCTTACCGAGTGTCACGGCAATTCGCAAGATTGCTGAGACGGTGATCAAAATGCGTGATACCGATGTGAAACAAGGTTTGACGACTTATGAAGTCATTGCCTTTAAACAGCAAGCAAGTATTTATTTTGATCAGGCAATTACGTACGAAAATTTTCTACAACGTTGATTTGTAGTGTTGAGAGCAAAGATGAGGACTACCTATGGGAATTGATACCGCACAACTCGTGATCGATATGAAGGCTGCTGCAAGTGCTCAATTGAATGCCGATGTGACAGCATTTCGCGGTTTTTCGGAGCGACAATTGGAAGCGATTGCAAAGCAAACTGAATTTGTGGCGATTGGCATCGCCACCAAACAAATCACGGATGAAACCAAAGATTTTTTCCTGGATGCGATTGAGGATATGAGTTTAAATTTCGTGAAAACGCTGCGTGGTCTTATTCTGGCAACGGTGGAGAAAGTGTGGAATGCCTTGGTCGGCGTCATTTGGAAGGCCTTGTCAGACGTGACTGGCTTGATACTTCCCGTGCCAATCGCCCACCTTTAAAATGATGTGGCCACCGAACTAGATCGTTGGCCGCCACTGCATCAGACTCTCTCTAATCAGACTTTCTTTAAGTAGCAAGCTTTGAGCATGAAGCTGCCGCCATCCATTTTGCAGTCAACTTCGTGATCGCCGCCAACGATACGAATGCTCTTAATTTTCGTCCCTTGTTTCAGTGTCGTCGAGGAACCCTTGACTTTCAGGTCTTTGATCAAGACGACTGCATCACCATCATTGAGCACATTGCCATTCGAATCTTTAACGATGCGCTCATCGCTTTCTTCTTCGGCGGCTTGCATGGGCCATTCATGGCCACAATCAGCGCAAACGTAATTATCACCATCTGGGTAGGTGTTTTCGAGGCCGCATACTGGGCAGGCTGGTAAGCTAGACATACAATCTTTCAGGCAAAGACTCTAGTATAGCCGACTCGTCCTAGGTTTCCGGCAGAAACGGGAGAGATCAATATTGATTTTTATCAGTCACCGATCTTGAACATGCAATGACGACCATGTTGTCATGAAAGCCAATAAAAAAGGGCATGTTCAAGCTGAACATGCCCAAGAACTTGCGACTGCGGCCTTAGTTGACAGTCGCTTTTACAGTCAAGGCACTGTAAGCACTATAGGCGTAGACACCGAGGTAGTAGCGACCTGCAGCGGGTGCAGAGACGGTACAGGTTTCAACGGATGTAGAACCATCGGATTTACACTTGTAGGAGCTTGTCGTCGGTTTCACAGCCAATTGTGAGAACAGATCAGCATCGCCATTGGCGCCATTGATTGAGAATACGACATTAGTCTTGCCGCTAGGAACATCGATTGCATAGTATTTCCATGCCCCCGCGCTAGAGCTTTGTCCACCAAGTGCGACGCCACTCGTGAGAACGACATCTACAGGTGGAGTAGCGCCAACTAAGGTGCCGCTCATGGCGTAGTAACCTAAAGAAGAGTAATTGGAGAATCCATTTGCTGGAGTTCCTTCAGCACCGCCTGCAATCACTAAACGGTAATTTCCGGCAGGAAGATTGAGAGCAACGAACTCGGCTGAGCGATTGACACCTTTATTGCTGCTGGCAACGAGAGTGTTCGCCGAGTTGTAGATCTTTGCATCGACGTCTAGCATACCGAAGTATTCAATCGGGTCGATTTTTAAATCGAGTTTGCCATTGCCTGTCACCGTGAAGGTGAAGGCATCAGTGTCACCCGTTTTTTCGATTTGTCCAAAGTTTTGAGTTGGACCGATGACGCCTGTATTGCTGATGACCATCGCTTTCCCGCTCGCATTGTCATCCGTTACGTAGGGCACATTTTCATTGACGTTCATAATACGTAGATCGTCTTCGAAATTGGTCGCCGTGTTGTACTCGCCTTTGCTCCATGTCCATAGACTGTTCGCCCAATTCGCACCCATCCAATAGTTGCCCATGATAGGACCCCATTGGTAGGCCGCGATACCTTCAAAGTACTCACCACCAGAACCACCGTGATCATGCAACATTCCCATTTGATGACCAACTTCATGCGCAGCTGTCATACCGATGCCGTAGCCATAATCGAAACCCGATGATGGATTGCGGTAGAGCGTCCCTGCAGACGTTGTGCCAAAAGAAGATAAAGGCGCGTTGGAGCGGCCATCTTGATTGACGAAGTTAATCACGCCGGTGCGCAAAATATTGGCAGACTTTGCCGCGTTGTATACCGCAGCATTGGTCGTGATATTGATGTTGTACATCGAGTATTGGCTCGCTACTACTTGCCATGCGCGATACATGTTTTCTTTAGTCACGCCGTTGAGTGGTGTAGAGCCGCTCATTACTGCGGTTGTGTTTAAGTAGAAAACCCAAGGGCTGCCTGGTTTGCTTTCCAGCTTAGTAACATCTTCATTGTTGTATGGACCGATGTGCGGCGCTTGTCGTTGCGCGAATGCGCTGTAGACAGGATGAATTGCATTTGCGATGGTGGCGGTAGCCGCATTGGTAGCAGCAACCCATTTCGCGTCGAAATCAGGAATGACCTTAGCAATCGGCACTTCCACCACCGACACCATACCTTTGGCATCGGTGCTGTATTCGTAGGCTTGTTTGCTGTCATGTTTGATTAAGTAACCACGCAATGACTTGTTCGAACCCTTTAAATAAAAAGTGGAATTGTTGGAATCGGCTGCTTTACCGCTGATCGACACCAAGCCATCTTTATTATGGACATGGCTGACGATCGTTTCGAGACCAGAGTTCCCGCCTGCAGAGCGGGCAGAGAGTGGGTTAATTGATTGTTGATTGCTCAGGCTATTAATGACTGCGTCCACGGTGCCTAGCTGACGTGGCGTGCTAGCCAGTGATTGAGCGTGTCCGATTTGGGTGATACCCGCCATGAGCAACATCATGCTCAAGGTGCTCAAGCTTGCTGATTTTTTCATACTGCCTCCTAAATTGTCCGGTTATTGTTTTGATTGAGAACTTGCATTCACTCGATCTCTGTGGTGCCACTTTTTGAGTGATCTGGGATCGGTGAGAAGCCAGTAAAGCACAATTCACGCGGAGGAAATATGTGGGCGATATATTTACTTTATGGAAATATGTATAGATGAATTAAGAAGATTTTAGTGAAATTTATGTTTACTTTTGTTTGTGCATATTTTGCATGTTATTTACTTCAATTCGGCATTCTTTCCACGCCATCTTTTACTTTTTGTGATGTGAGTTGTGCATTTTAATTATGTTGTTAATTTATAGTCATGTTTCTTTGGAATAAATTACTGCGCATCTAGTGTTCGGAAACCGAACACCTATTGTCCGAAAACGGACATCGCGTTAAGCAAAGTCCTAGAAATACCGGAAATATGGGTCATTTATACGTGGCATAGAGCTTGCAATGGGTATCTACATCGATTTTCAACAATAGGTTTTTTGATGGAACAGCAAGTAGCATTACCAGTCACTGGCGCCGCCATGGACAAGGTGATTCCTCGTAATCGCAAACAACTGATGCACAGAATAGTGATTGCTACGATTGCGATCCTCAGCATTGGCTTTCTGGTGTGGTCCTTCCTTCCCAAGGGGCAGCAGGTAGCATTGAGCGATATTCGTATCCAAGCGGTTGAGCAAGGCTTGTTCTTGGACGAAATTGCGGTGCGGGCAAATGCGCAGCCGCTGAATTCGGTGATTCTTGATTCTGTGGAATCAGGCCGGGTCGAAGAGGTGCTGGTACAGGATGGTGCCATGGTTAAGAAAGGGCAGCTCTTATTTCGCCTCTCGAATCCACAACGCAACCTCGATCTCTTGCAGCGCAAGGGAGAACACACGCAACAGATCTCAAATATGGCAAATTTGAGAGTTGGTTTTCAAGCGGCGTCTACCGACCACCAACGTCGTCTTTCATCATTGGAATTCGAGTTCAGTCAGCTCAAGAAAAAGCATGAACGCAATAAAGCGTTAGCTGAGCAAGGATTCATTTCGCAGGTCGCTCTTGAAGAATCGCAAGATGCACTTGATCGACAACAGTTTGCGGTGAACGAAGAGAAACAAGCGCAGGCAAATGAAGAGAAAGTCCGTCGAGTGGCATTGGAACAGATGGAAACAGGTATTAATGGCTTGCAAGCTGGGCTGAAGTTGGTGACATCGAATCTTGATGCTTTATCTGTGCGGGCACCGATAGAAGGCAAGCTCATTGATTTTCAATTGCAGGTGGGCGAATCGGT
>CANHZI010000117.1 GCA_947464955.1 Oxalobacteraceae bacterium | reverse complement strand
CTCCAAGTCGCCTCCAGTCGGGCAATTCAAGATGATTGGCTAAGAAATGAATGGGTTCGTCGAGCATGGCGACGAAGGTTAACAGGATAGTGGAACGTTTACAAGTCCCAAATAAAAAAATGCCGCTCAGTCTTAACTGAACGGCATTAGACCCTTAGTCCGCTTTTTATGTTGCCGATCAAGGCCCATTGAAACCCCATTGCATGTCAGTGGGGTTGATTAAACAGATCTTGTAACTCATCACACCAATCTTCGGCATCGTGCACGCCGATACCTAAAAATTGACGCACTCGCTCGCTACTCTTAAACCATTCGGAAGAGTTCTCCTGTCCTTCATATTTTTGGATCGCGTATTCAGCCAAAGCAGTCAGCGCAATCAAGCCACGCACCGACTCATCAGTCGCCGTATCTTCCAAACTAGAATAATCATGATGCAGCAAGATAGCGGTGGATACTTGCTCAGGCAAACCCCAAGTGCGCGCCATCAAGGAGCCGATTGAGGCATGGTTAGTGACGTGATGTTCGTCCTCAACATCGGTCAAGGCAAATTCAAATGAGGTATTTGCTTTCTTCCACGTCTCGGCATAGCCAGGAAAACGCTCCATCAAGATCGGCACACCAATATCGCAAAATAAGCCGAAAGTATGCGCCACATCAGGTGTACAAACGGGCAAGCGTTTGACCATCGCACTTAAAGCTTGCGCACGTTTTGAAGAAATATCCCAAAACTTACGTAAAGATTGCCCTTGCGTCGCAATTGATTGGCGCGCGATGATGCCGGTCATGACCAAACCCGTTTGACGCATGCCCAACAAATCCACGGCGTGGTCTACCGATTGCGCCTTTAAACGCAATCCAAAGAAAGACGAGTTTGCCAGCTTCATTAAAGACGCTGCCATTGCCACATCATTGGCAATAATGCGCGCTAACTTGCGTGGGTCGGGATCATCTTTATTCAATTCCTTTTGCATTTCAACCAAGAGACTTGGGCGCGGCGGAATACGAATCGTACTCACCAGACTGTCGAGCGACTGCTTGTCAGCGACTACTTGCTTGACTTGTGAATTCATTGCTTTATCGATTAGGGAATATTTTTGATTCAAATAAGATTGGAACATGCAGACGCAAACTTCAGCAATCAACTTTAGGCCACTAACTTGGAGCCATTCGCTGCGTCAAGTTTGCACCAGTACCACCCAATTTGCCGCGCCTTGCAGCCAGACAAGGCGCTTATTTCAGTTAACCTCTATTAGAACTTATTTCCACAAGGAAATCAATTCAAGCCGCATTGAAAACTAAAGTAAATAATAAAAAATCTACTCTATCACTCACTTTATCGGTATCAAAGTACTTCTATCGACCGGCACAGCCGTCACGCTATTTTGCGGGGAACCATCGATCAATTTGTCGGAGTACGTCAAATACACCAAGGTATTACGCTCCACATCGACCATACGGACGATGCGCAGTTTCTTGAACAGAATAGACAAACTTTGGTTAAACACTTCTTCTTGCTGCTTCAAAGGCTTCTCAAAACTGATCGGCCCCACCTGACGGCAAGAAATCGAGGCCTCTGCTTTGTCTTCAGCCAAACCAAGGCCGCCTTTGATACCGCCGGTCTTGGCACGGGATACATAACAGGTCACACCTTTGACTTTCGGGTCATCGTAAGCATCGACCACGATTTTATGATCGGGCCCGATCAAAATAAAGGCCGTATCTACACTACCGACCTTCTGTGCCATCGCTTGCGAAGCGAAGAAGGCTGAACCCAATAACATGAATGCTGCCAAAGCTTGTGGAACTCGCATAGGTACTTCCTTAAAGTTTAATTCGTTATCAAATAAAAGCAGCATAGCCTAAAAGATTCGATCAGATTTAACATCGGTCAAATGCAGGCATCTTTCCACGTTACGTGCTGCGGTGTTAGAATCTCGCCTCATGAAAGCCTTTTCTCCATTCAAACTATCACGTCGCTTGATTATCGCGGTGTTATTCCTTTACGGATTAACGCTCGGTATTGCTACTGCTGCGCCAGTGATCAATAGTTTAAATGGCGAAGGCATTTCAATGATTTGTACCAGCACTGGCGTTAAGTTCGTTACCGCCTCAGGCAAAATCGTCGATGGCAAAGCGAGCAGCCATACGCTCGATTGCTCCTTCTGTATGCCGAGCGCAATCACACCAAGCTTGCCACAACTCGATGCTGCACCTCCGGTCCATGCACTGTCATACGCAACACAAAGTATTCCTTCGGCGCGCTTAGCCGCCATTGTTTCTGCACCACTTCCACCTCGCGGGCCACCCGCACTCAAGGCAATCTGATACTGAATTCGCCTCAATGTTGTCTTTGAGGCTTCATATTCGGTATCGCTCCCGTTTCTGATCATTGGCTTCGACGAAAAGCTTACGTTTTAGCACGCGAACTCGCGTCTTTGCTTCTCCGAACCTCGCTTTGATCAGGCATCTACAAGATACCTCGAGCCAAAAACCCAGCGCCTTATTGTGCGCTTGGCTCATGATTGCAATGAGAACACAATGAAATCTTCTACACCTATTATTCTACGTCGTACCGCTTTAATCATCGCTTTGTCTGCAGCATTTCCAGCAATTGCCAACGATAACAATAATGACCAAGATGCCCAAAAAGCAAAAGCGGAACGCGTGATCATTAAAGGCGACAAGCCGACGACGCTACCCACAGAAATTCCAACCACGATCGAAGGCATCAACGCCAAGGCGATCGAAACCACGATCAATGCACTCGATGCAGAAGACGCTTTGAAATACTTGCCTAGTCTCTTAGTGCGTAAGCGTTACGATGGCGACTACAATCATGCCGTGCTGGCGACTCGCGCTTCTGGCACAGGTAATAGCGCACGCTCTATGGTGTATGCAGACGGCATTTTGTTATCGAATCTTTTAGGCAATGGTGCAGGCTTTACACCACGCTGGGGCTTGGTCACACCAGAGGAAATTCAACGCGTTGACGTGTTATATGGCCCGTTCTCTGCCGCCTATGCAGGCAACTCTGTTGGCGCGGTAGTCGACTACGTCACTCGTATGCCAGAAAAATTTGAAGGCCACGTCAAACTTGCTGGCTTCACAGAAAACTTTCAAGAAGTAGCGACTGACAAGCGCTACAGTGGTCATCAATTGAGCGCTAGCCTTGGCAATAAACAAGGAGCTTTCTCTTGGTGGGTCAACGTGAATCGCATGGACAGCGATAGTCATCCTTTGGTCTTTGCCAATAAATTGCTGTCTGCAGGCACAGTTAGCACTGCCGGCAAACCTGTGACTGGCGCAGTGGCAGGCCGCAATCCTCAAGGTTTAGACTGGTGGCTGATCGGCGCCACCACGCAATACCACACGATACAAGATCATGCCAAAATTAAATTAGCCTATGAGATTACACCGACTGTGCGTGCCAGCTATACGTATGGCATTTGGCGCAACGATATGAATAGCGGTGCAGAGAGTTATCTGCGTGACGCTAACGGTGCAGCGGTCTACAGCGGCGACGTCAACATCGCAGGACGCAAGTTCACGATTAACCCAACTGACATCGCCAACAGCAAAAATGATTTACAGCACGTGACACATGGCTTAAGTGTGAAGAGCAATACCAAAGGCGAATTTGATTGGGAAGTCGCTGGTAGCATCTACGACTATCAAAAAGATATCGCTCGCGCGCCGACAGTCGCCATTCCAAGCGCCGACACAGGCGGTGCTGGACGCATCACTGATGGCAGCGGCACAGGTTGGAATACCTTGGCACTCAAAGGCATCTGGCGTCCCAACACCGAACACACTGTAGAGTTTGGCTATCAACGTGAAGCTTACAAACTACGTACCTTAGTGTCGAACACCGCAGATTGGATCAACGGTGCTGCAACGACACGTTTCTCTGCCTTCCAAGGCAACTCAGAGTTGTCTAGCTTCTATGCGCAAGATGCTTGGCGTATCAACTCTGTATGGAAAACGATTATCGGCGGCCGTTTCGAGCAATGGTCAGCACATGATGGTGCATTGTCTAATGCCACGACCACGCTGCCATTCGTGAAACGTGAGGAGGATGAATTTTCACCCAAGGCGGCGCTGGCTTTCCGCGCCACTGACGATTTAATTCTCAAAGCATCAATCGGTCGTGCAGTACGTAATCCGACGGTTTCTGAGTTGTATCAAGGTACGGTATCGACGCAAACCATCGTGAATAATGATCCTAATCTGAGAGCGGAGAAATCCTGGACCAGCGAATGGAGTGCTGAACAGTCTTTAGACAATGGTAAAGGTTTGTTGCGCACCACATTCTTCCATGAAGACACAAGCGACGCCCTGTATTCACAAACAAATACCTTGGTGTCGCCGAATATCACGAATATCCAAAACGTCGACAAGATTCGCACCAATGGCTTAGAAATCGCCTACCAAGCGAGTGATGTGTTCGTGCCAGGTTTGGATGTCGCATCGAGTTTGACTTACGCCGATTCCATCATTACCAAGAATGACAAGTTCATCAAGAGCGTCGGTAAATGGCAACCACGTGTACCCAAATGGCGCGCCAACTTTGTGGCGAGCTATCGTGTCAACGATCAGCTGTCGACCACATTAGGTGTCCGTTATAGCGGTCGCCAATACGGTTCCCTCGACAACAGCGATGTCAATGCCTTCACTTACTTAGGCTTCTCTAGCTTCCTCGTCGCTGACGTGCGTGTGCGCTACAAAATCGACAAACAATGGACAGCCGCTGTTGGCATTAATAACCTCAACAATAAAAAATATTGGGCTTTTCATCCGTACACACAGCGTAGCTTAGTTGCGGAATTGAAGTTCGATTATTAATCTCGCTTGATCAGGGGCAGACAACCGTAAGGATGCCTGCCCTACTTCAAACCGAGTAACACTCATCCTAGTCTTTATGAGATTGGAAAGTAGCAATGGCAACACAAGACAACTCCAGCACCCTATTACCGCAGCTATTTTGGCGCTTACATTTTTGGTCTGGAATAATTACGGCACCAATCGTGCTGTTCGCCGCTTTCTCTGGTCTCCTATACATTTTTACGCCGCAGATTGAAAATTGGAAGCACGCCTCACTAGACCAAGCGAATGCGATCGCTCCGGCACAGAGCCTCGATCGCCAAATCGCCGCCGCGCAGGAAGCATTTCCTGGAAAAACCATACGCAGCATCATTCCTAGCGTCGATACAGAACAGACGACACAAGTTATTTTTGGTGAGAAGAAGAAGCGCGTACAGTCTGAAAAAACAGCAGAAAAAACTGCAGAAAAAACAGCTACTCATTCCGACACCAAGGCAATCGATACCAACGAACACGCCTCACACCAACACAATGGGGCCAACACAGAATCAAACAGCGAATCAAATACAGAAGCACACAAAATCAGCGGCCCTTTCATCGCCTACATCAATGCTGGCACCTTAGACGTACAAGGAAGCATTGCCGAGGACGGCCGTTTTAAAGAATGGGCCAGAAAACTTCACTCTTCTTTTTTACAAGGTGAAAACTGGCGCTGGATTATTGAACTCGGCGCTTGTTGGATGTTATTCATGTTAGTAAGCGGTGTGTATCTATGGTGGCCAAGGGGCAATGCTAACTGGCGCAGTGTTTTTGTAAGAGATCGTCGAGATACGAACGCGAACAACAAATCACGTCGTGACTGGCGCTACTACCATAGCATCTTCAGCATCTGTAGCTTGGTGCTGACCTTCACCATTATCATCACTGGCATTACCTGGGCAAAATATGCGGGTGCCAATTTCCGCGAAATGCAATCAGCGCTTGGCCAGAGTTCACCCAAAGCACCGATGCAAATGCGTTCAAACCCTAACGATCAGCCTCGCCTCTCTGCGCAAGCAATTTTCGACATCGCACAAAAGCAAGTCCCCGGCATACAAATGCAATTGAGCCCGCCCAAAACGGAAGACGGCGTATGGCGCGTAGAGAGTTACGATCGCACACAACCATCTAAACGTTTTCAAATGATGGTCGACGCCTATTCAGGCGCGATTTTGTATCAAAGCGGTTGGCAAGATCTCCCCTTACTCGCCAAAGCTACCGCTGTCGGTATTCCTTTTCATCGTGGTGAATTTGGTTGGTGGAACCAAGCTTTGTTGGTAATCGTCGCCTGCTCAGTGATTTTTGCCGTGATTTCAGGTTTCATCATGTGGCTCAAACGTCGCAAGCCACAAACAATCTCTGCTCCCAAAGTCTCCAACAAAGCCTTACGTGCTGTGCCCATACTGCTCTGGATCACACTTGCGTTTTTTGCTTACGCCTTGCCCGTGTTCGGCATCAGTCTCGCGTTGTTGCTCGCACTCGAAATAATGGCGGTGCTTGTTAGCAGTAAAGCCTCGCAAGGAGCAGCTACATGAAATTCAAGCCATTTTTTATAACTATGTTCAATCGCTTCTTTGCTTCAAGCTTACTATGCCTCGTAACGCTCGGCCTCGCTGCTTGCGACAAATTACCGCCTAGTTACAATGCTATCGATATTACTGGGGCCGACGCCTATCGTGATTTTCGCTTACAAGATCCGCAAGGAAAAACCCGCAGTCTGCAGGACTTCCGTGGCAAATTTGTCTTGGTATTTTTTGGCTTCACACAATGCCCTGCTATCTGCCCTACCGCTTTAGCACGTGCCGCCGCCATGAAGCAGCAAATGGGTAAAGATGGCGAACGCTTGCAAGTAATCTTCATCAGCATAGACCCCGAACGCGACACACCTGAGCTCATGGCGGAATACACCAAAGCCTTCGATCCTAGCTTTATCGGCTTACGCGGGAGCCCACAAGAAACCAAACAAGTCGCCGACGAATTCAAGGTGTTCTACGCGAAAGTGAAAACCGGCAGCGACTATACGATGGACCATTCCACGCTCAGTTATTTGTTTGCCCCCAAGGGAAGAATTCGCCTTGCCATGCGCCACGAACATACAGCAGAGCAATACGTCGCTGACATCAATACATTAATGAAGCACCTTTAGCACCAACAGTCAAAAAACGGAGAAATTCACATGAAACGAGCTAAGCAAAGAATCTTTACTCAATCAATCGCTATGGTATTGATGAGCGCTGCAATGACACTCACCGCCCATGCGCAAGTCGCCGTCAAAGATGCATGGGTACGCGCTACAGTAGGACCGCAAAAGGTGACAGGCGCCTTTATGCAAATCACGTCAACACAAGATGCGAAATTAGTCGCGGTACAATCAGCCGCTGCAAAAAAAGTTGAATTGCATACGATGGAAATGGACAAAGACGTCATGCGTATGCGCGAGATCGCCAGCCTCGATCTGCCTGCGGGCAAGGCCGTAGAACTCAAACCAGGCAGCTATCACATTATGCTCATCGACCTCGTAAAACCTGTCAAGGAAGGCGACACTGTAGCGGTGACCTTGGTCGTCGAAAACAAAGACAAGAAACGTGAAAATATCGAAGTCAAAGCGACGGCGAAATCGCTCACTGCATCTTCCCACAAAATGTAAGAGGAAAAATCATGAACAAACCGACCGTCGATTTACGTATGCTACTGACCTGCTTCTCGGTCGCAGCGATTACCGCTCTCTCAGTCTGGCATGCATTTAATTTTTACCATGCACGTATTTCAAACCCTTCTCCAAGCGTTGAGACGGTTAGGCTCGAGCTCAAACCCTTTGAAGCACCGCAAGCTGTCAGTCAGCCTAGTTCTTCCAACTCTACTCGACAATAAGGAGAGACGACATGAAACTGGTCAAACACCTCTCAATCTTTGCCTTCGTCGGCACCTTGAGCCCCATCGCACTAGCCCACGTCGGGCTTGAGCAACCCAAAGCAGTGGCTGGCAGCTATCACAAACTCACTTTTAAAATCGGCCACGGCTGCGAAGGCACAGGCACACACACCGTGAAAGTAAGCCTGCCCGAAACAGCGATGGGTGCCAAACCCATGCCCAAAGCGGGATGGAAAATCGACACTACGACCTCCCCCTTGAGCAAGCCTTACACTTCGCACGGCAAGAACATCGACAAAGACGTGCGAGAAGTGACATGGAGCGGCGGCCTCTTGCCTGATGCGTATTACGATGAATTTTCAATTCAGGTCAAACTTACCGACACTCCGGGAAAAATCTATTTTAAAGTCACTCAATTGTGCGAGAAAGGTCGTTGGGATTGGGTAGAAATTCCTGCCGAGGGACAAAGTGCGAAAGGCTTGAAAGCACCAGCGCCTGGGTTAGAAGTCGAGGCGAAAGCTACCCAAGAACATCAGCACTAGGCGATACGCATCATGCAACATCCCAAAGTACACCATTGGAAACGCCCTGCTACTTGGTTCCGCTGGCATCGATGGCTCGGCTACTTGATCGGCCTACAGCTGCTGGCATGGATTGCCGGTGGGGTGTTCTTTGCTATCGTTCCCTTTCAAACAGCGGTCAAAGGCAAAGATCTCGTTGCGAAACCTGAAGCGGTCTTCATTCAAGACTGGCCCCAGGCATTGCAAAACCTTCCAAGCGAACATGGCAAACTACTCGCACTGCAAAGCGTCTTGGTGCCGCAAGGTACCGCACTACGTTTGCAGTTTGAGAAAAAAACGCTATTGCTTGATCAACACGGATCACAGCTAGCGAGTCCAAGCCAAGTTCAAATCGAAGCTTTCGCGCGACAAGCTTATCGCGGTAATGGCGAGCTTATGCAAGCACAATTGCTACCTCAAGTCCCGATTCAGCTCGGCATGGTCAAGGAATTAGGTGGGCGCGCCAATGTTTGGCAAGCCCAGTTTAAAGACGAGCAAAGCACACGTCTCTATTTCGATGGCAAAACGGGTGAATTCATCACGGTCCGTACCGACGCATGGGTATGGTATGACTTTTTCTGGCGACTACATGTGATGGACTATGCCGAAGGCGAGGACTTTAATAACACGCTACTGCGAATTGCGGCAATTTTTGCCATGTTAATGATGGTAACAGGCATCGTTTTGAGTGTACGGAACTTGTTGCGTCGGCGGTTTTGACGAAACAAATTTGTCCCTACAACAGGTGCTTCGAGTGGTACAAGAAAAACGAGCCTTCACAAGGTCACAGAAGAGTTTGAGTCGATCAACGATCTATGAATAAATTCAAGATGTACTTCAAAGTGCCTACTCTTTCGAACATTATTGCCCATCAAGCCACTTTCACGGCTTGATGGAACCAAGTAGAACTACTATTTATGAGAAACTTCTACGCTGCCAACACCTCTGCCGCAATTCGATGTCGATGAAAGTCGAGACCTTTGCTTCGGATATTGGTTGGCGTGGTTTTTTCAAGAACGTGCTGTTTGCGCATCGCTGCCAACACACGACATACAGTTTCTGGCGTGGAATGGACAATCTCTGCGATATTGCCAAGACTTGGCAAACTACAACTTAAGGATTCTCTTTCGCTGATTTCAGCCGCGGTCAACATGCGTAACAAGCGTTTTACGCGATCTTCAACGGCACCAGTACGTAGGCTCACGACCTCACGGCAACGTTGATGTGCTTTGGCTAAAGATTCCAACAAAAGAGGCATTAACTGACGCTCTTCTGCTACGTCTACAGGTAATAGCGTGACCGGAGTTAACGCACGGATGATCAATTTCTCCTCGACACCCGCAACGTTTTCCATACCCAAAAGATCACCAGCAATAGCTAAACGGACAAAACTAACAACGCCTGTGTTGTCAACGCTATCGATACGCATGGTGCCAGATTCAATACGCCACAATATTTGCATGTCTTCCGCAGAAAGCAATCCGCGAGCGTTGACCTTACGTGAACTACGATGGGTTAAATGATTTTTCATATCTACTCCCAGCCCAGGTCCAATCAGAACCGAGCTTTATGCGTGAATAAACCCGTCCATGAGACCCATGCTGCTTTCAGAGCAGGCCTAGTCAATGAACAAGAAAAATTAACTTAAAGAGAGAGGAAAGATGGTGGGGCACGCACAGCAGGAATCATCCATGCTGCATGTGTAATGAAAGGAGTGGAACTAATCCGACCGGTAGTAGAGAGAGTTGAGGACTCAAAACCGAGCACATGCTCACTCGGTAACAAACCAAAACTACCCGCATGCGTTACGCAATAGGAACAATGCTCAAGATGAATCGTCGCTGGAGCTTCCGCTGGCTTTTTGCTACTGCGTTCAAGTACTGCGCCATCGGCCGCGACTTTAATCCAAACCGAGCCAGAGGTTGAACACAACTCTTGCCAACTACTCCCATCACTAGCGACCTTTGCAGGGATAGACTGTGCTGAGCGCTTACCATATTCAAGATCAACCGCTTGCGCCACCAAAGGCATGAACGTATTGAGCAGCATCGCCAAAATGGCGATCCAGCTAAAGATACGTTGATGTCTTAATTGACGCATATGAATAAAATACGGAAGTCTAATAAAGCACAAAGAGAAAAAAATTTACGCAGGTTCTGGTTAAGTCTTTTTTTTCAACCCAACGCAAATTGCGAATTTCGCAATTCTAACCAGATTTAAACTGCCGGCTTTGATTCAAATCAGCATGGCGACAGACACAATATAGATCGATATGGTAGCAGAGAAATGAGAAAGATCGAAGCTGGTATCGATGGTTCTCCAATGCACGTCCATAAACTCGATTCCTCCCGCGCAAGAATGGCATCCTCGAGGCCCATCCTTTCACCGATGCTTGTTTCCTATTTTTATCTACCTATTCCAAATCAAGTTTTCAGCGTTTCAAATAGCAAAGCGCTATATACCCGTGTATATTACGCTTTCTAGCCCAGCTATTTCAGGACTAAACCAAGCTATGATGCTGACAACTTTGCTACGCCTCTTCTTCAGCCTTGCCTTGCTCTTTAGCATGGCAGACCCAGCTTTTGCAGGCGAGCTCAATGTCTCAGCCGCTTCTAGCTTGACCAATGCTTTCAAAGACATCGCGCAGAGTTATCAAGCGCAATACCCAGACGCCAAAGTTCAGCTCAATTTTGCTGCCTCTGGCACGCTGCTGCAACAACTCGCCAAAGGCGCCCCGGTCGATGTGTTAGCGACAGCCGATCAAGAGACCATGGATGCTGCTGAAAAACAAGGCCTGATTCTGGTCAAAGAGAGAAAAGACTTTGTGCGTAACAGCTTGGTGTTGATTCAGCCGATAAGCTCCACCATCAAAATTGAACACATTGAAGAATTGCAACAAGCAGCCGTGAAACGCATTGCCATCGGCAACCCTGCGAGCGTACCGGTCGGCCGCTACGCGCAAGCGGCATTGCAGGCAGCGCGTGTCTTGCCCAGAATCGAAGGCAAACTGATCAATACCTTGAACGTGCGCCAAGCGCTGGACTACGTGGCACGTGATGAAGTCGAAGCGGGCTTTGTGTATGCGAGCGATGCGGCTCTCATGCTCGATAAAGTCAAAGTTGCTGCGCAGATCAAAATCGACAAAGCCATTACTTATCCTTTGGCGATTACAAAGGATAGCAATAATCAAATCGAAGCTAAACGTTTTGTGCAGTTTTTAGCTTCACCCACTGCACAAGCCATTTTCAGCAAATATGGTTTTAAGCCACTGTAACTCACCACTTCAGTAAAAACAGACCAACATGGACATCGCCTGGACCGCCCTCCTTCTCTCACTCAAAGTCGCTGGACTCGCGACTTTGATCAATTTAGTACTGGGCATAGGCTTAGGCTTTTGGATGGCACGGCGACGTTTTTGGGGACGTGAGATTCTCGATACCATCTTGACCTTGCCGATGGTGATGCCACCTACTGTCTTGGGTTACTACCTGCTAGTCTTGCTCGGTAAAAAAAGTTGGCTGGGGGCGTGGCTGTATCAACACTTTGGTATCAATCTTATTTTTACTTGGCAAGCAGCCACCATCGCTGCTGCAATCGTGGCTCTCCCATTAGTGATCAAACCTGCTCGTGCGGCGTTTGAGGGCGTTGATAGCCAACTCGAACAAGTCGCCCGCACCATGGGTTTATCCGAAACGGCGGTCTTCTTCCGTATCACTTTGCCGCTGGCTTGGCGCGGCATTTTGGCGGGCGTTTTACTCGGCTTTGCCCGAGCACTCGGAGAATTCGGCGCGACCTTGATGGTGGCTGGTAGCATCCCGGGAAAAACACAGACGCTGTCGATTGCCATTTACGAAGCGGTACAGGCTGGTGACGATGCACTAGCGAATACCATGGTGCTCATGGCGTCCATCGTTTGTATTGTGATCTTGCTGGCAGCGGGTAAATTAGCGCCGGGCCGCATTGCGCACCTTACACCTCGACAATAGAAAACAATAGCGCAAACCGACACTATGGAATTCGACCTACATCTGCATAAAACCCTAGGTAACGGAAACAAGCAATTCGTGCTCGACGTGCGTTTGCAAACCCAAGCGCAACGTATCGTTATCTTTGGCGAATCTGGCTCGGGCAAAAGTCTCAGCCTGCAAGCGATTGCTGGCCTGATGACGCCAGACCAAGGCCATATCCGCATCGGTGGCCGTACTTTATTCGACAGCACGCAAGCCTGTTTTGTGAAGCCACAAGAACGCGGCTTTGCCTATGTCGCGCAAGATTATGCTTTGTTCCCACACCTGAACGTACAACAAAACATTGCCTTTGGCCTCAACAAATCTTGGCGCAATCCATCGAAAGAAATGCAGAACGATGAAGTCGAACAATGGCTAGAACGTTTTGAACTCACTGATTCAGCGCAGCAATATCCGCATCAACTCTCAGGTGGACAAAAACAAAGAACCGCCTTAGCCCGCGCCCTAATCACACGGCCCAAAGCCCTGCTCCTAGACGAGCCCTTCGCCGCGCTTGATACCGCTCTCAAACACAGAGTGCGCGAAGAGCTAGCACAACTGCAAAGCACGCTGGCAATACCGCTGGTCTTAATCAGCCATGACGAGCAAGATGTCAAACAATTTGGCGACGCCGTCCTACATTTGCATCAAGGAAGCAATCACACACCATGAGCGCGACGAAAAATACAAAGCTAAAAACAAGCAGCGCGACGAAAAAAAAATCCCCAAACATCGCGCTGCAAGCCGACGTCTGGCTGCAAGTGAATGGTGAAAAGTTCGGTGGTACGCAGCGCATCGCCTTACTCGCGGCAGTGGCGGAATGTGGTTCCATCACGCAAGCAGCAAAGAATATCCAAATGAGCTACAAAGCTGCGTGGGATGCGATTGAGCAGATGAATAATCTCGCAGGTGAGCCGCTCTTAGAACGTGCCACCGGTGGTAAAGGTGGCGGCGGCACACGTCTCACCGCACGCGGCCAGCAATTGGTCGACAACTTCAAACTGATAGCAAGTGAACACCACGCCTATATCACGCGCCTCAACCAACTCGCAACCGGCTTGGCCGATGAAATGCTCTTGATCAAAAAGATGAATATGAAAACCAGCATACGCAACCAATATCGCGGCATCGTCAGCCATATCAAAACCGGAGCGGTCAACGATGAAATCGAAATTCAAATCGCAGGCAAACAAACTCTGATCGCCATCATCACCCACGACAGCACAGAAGAACTCGCCTTGACAATAGGCGCAGAAGTGTTCGCCTTAGTGAGCGCCTCGTTCGTAATCTTGATGGACGCCAAACAAGAAGGCAAACTCTCAGCCCGCAACCGCCTCACCGGAAAAATCACGCGCATCCAAACCGGCGCAGTCAACACTGACATCAGCATCGCCCTCCCCGGCGGCGCCGTGTTATCGGCGGTGATCACCAATGAAAGTTGCGAGGAAATGGGGCTGAAGAAAGGACAGAAGATTACAGGACTGTTTAAGGCTTCTGCTGTTATTTTAGGGGTGCCGGGTTGAGGGATTAAAAATTAAACACACCTGCAACTCTGTTGCCTGCCATTTGTAAATGTGTTAACTTATCTTTCGAGCCCAATTAAAGTCGGAACACAAATAATGACTTCACAACTTGTATATCAACGAATTCGAAATAGAATCATTGAAATGTTGGAGTGGATAGTCGAATGTGAAAGCACGCCACCAGAATTAGGTATGAATGAGTTAGTGAATGCGTGGGAAGATTGGGTTCCGATTCCATTAATGGAGCATCACTTCAACGGACCTGTATTTACCGAGGAAGAAGAGAATCTCATCCGCGAAGTAAGCTTTCAGATGAACGCCTTCTGTGATAAAACGCCAAAAATAATACGAGACGATATTGCTTCTATTCGTTTACCGGAATGGTCTAAAGTCATCGTTGCTTCAAAACTCACTCACGTTGTGATGTTACAGCGAGGTCGAATGCCAGAAGACTTCGAGTTGCCCCTATAGTCCATCTCTAATGATTTTAGCTCGAATGAACGTAGCTTCGCCTAGGTACAAATGACTTTTGAAAATCCGCAAAGTTCAAATTTGATAGAGCAAAGTTTAGCTGCTTATTCCATTCTTGCGCATAACTTCCTTCACCTCAAGTACATCAGAAAACAAATACAAAATGCCTGAAAAAAAGTTTATCTTAAATGGATCAATGGTCGAAAATAGCATGACCATTGTCAATGGTGAATTATCCATCCATGTTACTGAATATGAGATTTCAATTCATAAAAACATCTCGGGTGCCTTTCGAAAGAATACACTGCTTGTACAACCGTTTAATCAAAAGATGTTCTGGGGCAAAGCAGTCGATGAAGGATATCAAATCAAGATGGAAGGTAGTTCTCTAGGCTCCTATACCGACGGCCCTATCGGTTTTCCAGGTGACGGCGAATATGAAATTTATAGCATCACCCGAGTTTCAATCAGTGCGAAGTATGGTGCAGAAGGCCTAAACGTTGAATTAGAAGCAGAAACGGGCAAAGGTAAAGAAGTTTGCTTTATTGCGGGCGAGGAAACGACAGACAGATTTCCGAGATTAATTGTGAATGCCAGCTTTCTTGTGCCAATGAACAAACTAATGGATTTTCTCGGGCAAAGCGAAAACCACTTCGAGCACTTACAAGAAAAAATTTGCAAAGGCTAGGGAATCAGCCATGTAGGGCGGGTGCAACCCGCGCTGCT
>CANHZI010000116.1 GCA_947464955.1 Oxalobacteraceae bacterium | reverse complement strand
TCGAGGACGAAGTCATATTCTTCTTCTCGCAGCGTGCGATAAAAGTGCTTAATCTCTGCTCGCGTTTCTTTCTTGCCTAAACTCTTGCGCCAACGACGTTGTGCATAGGCGATGACCTTATTTACTTTGGGTTGAAGTTTGACCAAATTGACGTAAGCCTCCTCGACCACCCAATCGATCTGTGCCTCAGGAAAATGAGTCTTGATATCATCGACGATGGGCATGTTATGCAAGACATCGCCGAGAGAAGAAACGCGGATTAAGAGGATTTTCATGTTGAGTTATTGCTGAGGGCTATTTTCAAGAATTGGTTTCTTGATCAGTTTCCGAATCGTGAAGTAGGCAAGTAGGACCCCGAAGTAAATGCACAAGTTTCCGATAATTTGATTTGCGACACTTCGATCAAACAACCAGTATAAGCTTCGTGTGAATAAACAGCGATTAAATCCGCAATGTTCGATCATGCTAAAGTTGGCATGTATGAAATATTGGACGGCTAGTCCGTATGAAATGAGAAGCAAAGAAACGAGGCCCGGTGCTAAAACAGCGAGATACTTTTCTTTGCTCATGACTCAATCGATTCGGTTAATAGGGCAATACCGCATCTGGCTTTACCGCCAAGATTGCTGTCTTTAGAGCAGCTTGAATACGTGCCAAGGCTTCTGCTGACTTTGCTTCAAAGCGCATCACAATCACCGGAGTCGTGTTTGACGAACGTGCTAAGCCGAAGCCATCTGGATATTCCACACGTAAGCCATCGATACTGATGATTTCAGTGGCCCCTGGGAAGTTCGCATTCTTCTGCATTTGCTCGATGATGGCGAAATTCTCGCCTTCGTTGAGTTTGAGTTGCAGCTCAGGCGTGCTGGTTGACTGTGGCAGATCGTTTAATGTCTTGGTCATGTCCGCGACTTTGCTCAAGATTTCAAGCAAGCGAGCACCGGCATATAAGCCGTCATCAAATCCATACCAACGATCTTTGAAGAATACGTGGCCACTCATTTCACCGCCGAGTGGTGAACCCGTTTCTTTGAGTTTGGCTTTGACTAAGGAGTGACCTGTTTTCCACATCAATGGCTGGCCCCCGTGTGACTTGATCCATGGCGCTAGATGACGGGTACACTTCACGTCATACAAAATCTGTGCGCCAGCATTGCGTGATAAGACATCTGCCGCAAACAACATCAATTGCCGGTCTGGATAAATGATCTGGCCATCTTTGGTGACCACGCCCAGACGATCGCCATCGCCGTCAAATGCTAAGCCGATTTCTGCGTCGGACGTTTGTAAGCAACGAATCAAATCTTGTAAATTTTCTGGGTGCGCTGGGTCAGGGTGATGGTTAGGGAAGTTACCATCGACTTCGCAAAACAGTTCGATCACTTCGCAGCCCATAGCGCGATATAAGTCGCCTGCAAAAGCGCCGGCAACACCATTGCCACAGTCCACGGCGATTTTGATTGGGCGCTGCAATTTCACATCGCTAATTATGCGTTCGAGGTAGCTAGATTTAATATCGTGTGTACTGTACTGGCCATTACCTGTGACAAAATCTTTGGCGACGATGCGGTCGTACAGGGCCAAGATGGTATCGCCATAAATCGCTTCACCCGCAAGTACCATTTTGAAGCCGTTATAGTCCGGAGGATTGTGGCTACCAGTGACCATAATGCCAGAGCTGGCGCCAAGCACATTGGTGCCAAAATACACCATCGGTGTTGCTACCACGCCCAGATCGATGACGTCGACGCCAGTTGATTGCAAGCCTTTGGCTAACGAGGCTGCGAGGGAAGGGCCAGATAAGCGCCCATCACGACCGATAACAACGGTTTTTTCACCCTTGGCGAGTGCAGCACTACCAAACGCCTGACCGATCGAATATGCGACGTCGGCATCTAGGGTTTTATCAATAATGCCGCGAATATCGTAGGCTTTGAAAATGCTCTTGGAGAGTAGGGACATAATAATCTCATTAAAAAATACAAATTGTGTGTTGCTTGGCGCGGCCTTGTTTCAATTACTTTCAGGTCTTGTTTTCTTCACGCCAAATAAAATCTTCGATGCCACATTGTGGCTGGTACTCCTGCACTAATTCTTGTATCAAGCGGCGAACGTTTTGATAATCGAAGTGCGCACAGGCGGCATCTAATTCAGAAAGTGAAGCCTTCAAGACAGGCCATTCTAATTCTGCTTCTTGTGCGCGCATGATTAAGGGATGAGTGGTACCGGTCACGTTATCGCCGATCAGTAGCTCTTCATATAGTTTTTCACCAGGGCGTAAGCCGACTTCTTTGATTTCAATCGTGCCTTCAGGATGCTCCTCGGATTTCACCTCAAGCCCGCACAGGTGCACCATACGACGCGCAAGATCAATGATACGTACAGGTTCGCCCATATCAAGGACGAACACGTCACCACCTTGACCCATGGCGCCCGCTTGTAAAACGAGTTGCGCAGCTTCAGGAATCGTCATGAAGTAACGCGTAATTTCTTTGTGCGTGAGGGTAATTGGGCCGCCCTGCATAATTTGCTTGCGAAACAGCGGAACTACGGATCCAGAAGAGCCCAATACATTGCCAAACCTTACCATGCAAAAACGGGTGCCCGTTTGACGGCGCGCATTTGCTTGCAAGATAAGTTCGGCGAGACGTTTGGTTGCACCCATCACATTGGTAGGGCGTACCGCTTTATCGGTCGAAATTAAGACAAATTGTTTGACCTTGGCATCGATTGCCGACTGCGCTAGCTGCAAAGTACCGAAGACGTTGTTGCGTATGCCTTCAATAGGATTATGTTCCACTAATGGGACATGTTTATAGGCAGCTGCGTGGTACACAGTGTCGATACTGAAGCTGGTGAAAATCTTTTCCAGCTTGGCGCCATCATGGATAGATCCGAGGAAAGGTGTGATGCGGCAATCCGGTGCAAGCTGCGGCAGAAGCTGCGTCAATTCTTGTTCAATCGAGTACAAGGAAAATTCTGACATCTCTAGCAAAACCAAGTGCCTCGGTTGCTGCCTCAGAATCTGCCGGCAAAGTTCAGAACCAATTGAGCCACCAGCACCACTGACCAGAACGTTTTGCTGGCGGATGCAGGCCGCTAACAATTGCTCATCAGGTTCAACTTGGTCACGCCCAAGTAAGTCTTCGATTTCAACATCGCGAATATCTTGCACTCGCAACTCACCGTTGACCAAACTCTTGATCGAAGGTGTTACTTTAATGCGTAATTTGTGTTCTTCAAGTTGATCGAGAATCTGTTTTTGGCGTGCCTTTGAGATCCGCGGCATCGCTAGTAGTATTTCTTTTATCTGCAAGTTCTTTGTTAATAGACTTACTTGCTCGGGCCCGTAAATTTTGACACCGCCAATCGAGGAGCCTTGCAGATTCTGATTATCGTCAATGAAAGCGACGCAATCGTATTCCTCATTTGCGTGTAGGGCATTGGCTAGTTGTACACCAGCATTGCCAGCACCATAGATAGCGATTTTGACGCTGTGTGGATTGCGTCTTATGCCAGAGAGGTAAGCGCGAGCGAGTAATCGACTTGCGCCGACATAGAGAATGGCACCCGACCAATAGATGATAAACACCGCGCGAGAAATACCTGTCAGTTGTAGCATAAAGCTGAAAAAGGCGAGTGCCGCGACAGAGAAGGTGACGCCAATCACCACCACGCGAACCATTTTTTCGTCAATGTATCGAATGACCGCACGATACAAGCCAATACGGATAAAGATAGGAATTGAGAATAATGGTGCGGCACAAATCAACCAGGCGTAATGCTTGAGCAATTCGATATTGACTGACTCATAGCGAGTCATGATGGCCAAGATGAAGGCGAGCGGTAAGAAAATGGAGTCAACTAGGCCAGCGATCATCTGCTTTTTTAATCGCGGTAAATTGACAAGGGCTTGCATCATATTTTCAGAACCTTCGATAAGGAAAAACTAAACCAGAATGCGGCGCTCACTATAACTGGGCGCTAGCAATTTGACTGTATTAATGTGTAACACCATCGCGCTTGATCACTTTGAAAAATGTCAAGAACAGGATCTTAATGTCGAGTGGCAGCGATTGGTGTTGCAGGTAATAAGCATCAAGTTCGACTTTTTGCGGAATCGGCAGTTCATCGCGTCCATTTACTTGCGCCCAGCCTGTTAGACCAGGCACGATAGTGTGCACATTCTTTTCAGTGCGTAAGGCGATCAAATCGTCTTGATTGTACAAAGCGGGGCGTGGGCCAACAAAACTCATATCGCCAATCAAGATGCTCCATAACTGTGGCAATTCATCGAGGCTAGATTTGCGCAAAAAAGATCCAACTGGGGTGAGGTACTGATCTGGATTGCTGAGTAAATGCGTGGCGACTGCCGGTGTGTCGACCAACATGGTTCTGAACTTGGGCATCTTAAAGATTTTGTTATAGCGACCAACGCGATCAGACCAATAAATGACGGGTCCTCGTGATGTGAATCGAACCATCAAAGAGACAATGATTACAGGAACTAGCAACAGACAGCTAGCGATAAGAGCGAGAATGAGATCAGCAAGGCGTTTCATCGTTTGGAATAAGAATAGTGGGATCAATGATGAGGTGTTGGGTCGAGTTTGGTACATTCACGCAGACCTTCCGCAACGCTATAGGGAGCCCGCCACTGCAGTTGGTTTTTCGCTTTACTAATGTCGACTTGCAGCGACATGCAAAGGCGGTCTGAGATCGATTTTTTTCCGACCAAGGTGGCGACGCCAGAAATCCAGCTAGCCGGTATCGGCAATAAGCGCGCGGGAACTCGTTGGGCTTCAGCTGCTGCTTTTAGCAGCTCGGTGGTCGAGAGATCATGGTCGTCCGATATCAAGTAGCGCTGTTGGTAGGCAGCGGGCTTGAGTATGCAATGCGAAATAAAGCTGACCAAGTTTTTGACAAAAACAAAGCTACGGCGATTGTAGATGGCGCCTAGCGGCAGCGGGATCCCTTTTTTCACCCAACCTAATAGACTCAAGAAATTCGCACCAACGCCAGCACCATAGACCAAAGGCGGACGGATAATCGTCACTTTCATTGAACTTTGTTCGCCTATCGCCAGCAGAGCTTGTTCGGCTTCAAACTTGGAGATGCCGTAAGGATCTGTTGGCCTAGGAAGGTCTGACTCAGTAAAGGGCTTGCCGAGTTCAGTCATTTCGCCATTAACTTTGACTGAACTCAGATAAATCAATTGTTTGACGCCAGCCTCAGCAGCTTGCTGCGCTAAGCGCACACTTGCATCACGATTGACTTCGCGAAATGCACTGAGTGGATCCGCCGCCGTATCGTTCATGATATGGACACGCGCCGCGCAATGAATTACCACCTCGATATCCTCTAGCGCGGCTTTCCAGTCGGTCTGCGCATGAATATTGCCCACCACGATATTGTCCGTTGGCGCAGTAGGCCAAGCTTGACGGCTGCAAACACGTACTTGATGACCTTGCTCCATCAAATAAGCGACTAGGTGGGAACCAACAAAACCACTCGCGCCTGTGACTAGGATTTTGCTTGGCGCTGCAGTATTCGAGTTCATCATTTGCTCACCTTGCTAGACGGGTGGGCAGGCGTGCTGCGCAAGTAACGGCGCAGCAGAAACTGGAAAAAACTTTGGAAGAACCATTTTGCATGCTGTGAAAACAGCTTGCGATTTTTATGCGCGGCTAAATGAATGGCCTTCAAATGCGGATAAAAATGCACATTTTGCTTGAAGAATCTGCGCGAGCGATAGCAAATATCGACGTCTTCGAAATACATGAAATAGGCAGGGTCAAATCCACCGAGCTTGCGATAATGCTCGGGCGTAAAGCCCAAGAATGCGCCAGACGCCCACTCCACTTCAATATCATTGAGGCTGGCCGCTAGCTTTTCTTTATCGTAAGTCTCACTGAAGGAATTGACGACGGGCATTTTGATAATTGAGAGCACGCCTGGGAAATGACGGATATTGGTGTCGGGCACCTGCATCGCTTGGTCGCGGAATAAATTCAAAGTCGCGATAGCATGCTGCGAATTGTGCATTTTCTCCGCAAAAGCGAGCAGTGTGTCTTCGCTGATGGTGATGTCGGGATTCATCACGATAAAGAGATCTTCAGGTGTGAATCCAATCTCTTGTTCGACCTGTTGAAACAGAAAGTTATTGTTCTCACCAAATCCAAGCCCAGGTGAAACGTCGCTATAAAACACATCGTGCTCAGCGCAGAAAGATTTCAGCTTAAGGCTTGGGAGATTGTCTTTGAGCCAAATTCTGCAAGATTTTGCGCCCAATAAACCACCGAGCTTGCTGTTGATTAGCAAGTCCTCGTGTCCATGACTGATGATGGCGATATGGTTCATTGTTCGCAAGTGTATTTTAGATAATTTGGCGAAGTAGCGGTTTAATGCGGCTAGCATCTAGCTCACAAAGCTTTTTTAATGAATTGTTGCTTGTGAGCGGCAGCTTGTCTATTTTAGCGGGCGCAATTTCTGAACCATCCAAAAACGCAAAAAGTGCATTGCGACGCGTAAATCGGGGCGGCTATGAACTGGCACACTAAAAAAGAACTGCGATTGCCAGATTTTCTCATAAAAACGCGTGTTCACGGGAATTGGATTATGCCAAGGCGGTGTCTGCAGAGCAGAATCTGAACGAGCCGCACTCACGATCCGTTCGGCAACGATCTCGAGGTCGTGGGCATGTACGACTTCAGGTTGGATTTGCTTCATTCTTTGTTGGACTAGGTCTGGCGTTTTCAGATAGCTGACCACGTCCTGTACAAGTGAATCTGCGTCATTGGACTTCAACTGATCCGCTGGCGAATAGCCGTGCGCCCCGGTCAAAATGCCGAAACAAGGCACGCCTTGGCACAAAATTTCTGAAAAGCTGGTGCCACCTGTCATCGGAAAGCTATCAATGTACGCGGAGGCTTGGCTAATGCAGTCCAAATAGGCTTGATGCTGCAGTTTGCCCGTAAAGCGAAGATGTCGGCCGAATTGTAGTCGCGGCAGCCACCACCACCAATCTCGCTTGGGGTTAGGGCCAACCAATACCATGTTTAAGCCTGTGGCTTGGGTTAATTGCCTCGCCACTTCGGGAAAAGAGTAGCCTTGGCTGGGTTTGAACTTGTAAGGCGATCCAGAAGTGGCCAAATACCCAGAACTCGATGATTGGTTAGGGACTTTGATCTCGGTAATTGCTTTGGGCAATTTGAGAGGAATGCCGACGAAGTGCGCTTTCTTGTCGACGCCACGCTCTTGGGTGAGCGTCCAGCCAAAATAACTCAGTTCTAGCGTTTTATCGGCACAAGCATAGCCGTAAGAAAAAACATGATCAGCATGGTTATAGAACAAAACCTGGCTCCCAAACATGCGTTTTGCTAATCCTGCAGCGAAGGCGGTCTCGATATCATTTGGATGAATGTGCAGAACGACGGTTTGAGCACGAGCAAAATGCCCTAATAGATGCTCAATTTTTTCTTTCGCTTCGAGTTTGGCTGGCAAACAGTGGAGACCATGTTTGGCTTGTGCTAGACGTTGTTGGGTGTTGGCTTGTACTTTTTCAGTGACCAAGACGGCTGATTCGTGCAATGCTTGGCTACTGATAAACCGTTCTACGACACGTGTATGTCCACCAGTGTCGTATGCTTTTGTGAGTACATGCAAATACGGAATAGAAGTTGTTTCCTTCGCTTCTTGAAGTTGCCGCGTTGTTTCTTGAAACAGCGGTGCATATCGATCAAGTAAGTCGCTTTCCAGTTGCATAAGTTGATAGCAGCCAATGCTGTTTTTCCAGCACAGTTCTCCCAAAAAACGAGCGCGGCGCATCGCTTGTTCGAACGAGGTACTGTTTCTCACTAGAGCTTCGGCGCGAGCGATAAAGGTATTGAGCATACTTAATCAAACTTTACTTGTGAAACAATGAAGGCAGTGGTGATCCAGTACGCGACATAGTTGATGAAAAATGCGATGACCGAAGCGCTTAAACCAAAATAGGGCGTCAGCAAATAGGTGAGGGCAAACAAACTACAGGCGAAAATGATTTCAGTCCACACATAGGCTTTGGTCATAGCGCGCCCTAGCATCACGAAGCCCAAAATCCAACTGCCAATTTTGACTACATCCCCTACCAGTTGCCACGCCAATAGCTCACGCATGGCGCTGAATTCTTGGGTAAATAAAAGACTGATAATCCAATCTCGTAAGAGATACACGAGCATGGCGCCAAAGGCCGTCAGCGGCAAGATAAATCGATAGACTTTTAGAATCTCTTGATGCAACTCGGACCTTGACTTAATCTCGGCCAAGCGTGGCAAGTAATACACAGTCAAGGTCGTCGTGATCAACATTAAATACACATCGCTCATGCGCGTTACCGCTTGCCACATGCCCGTTTGCTCCCAACCGAATTCGGCAACCAAGTGATTCCGAATGAGAATTTGGCTCAGTGGTACCACGATCGCAGTGACCATAGCCATTAAGCCGTAAGCGGCTAGTTTTTTCGCGAGATCGCGATCAAAACGACCAAGTAGATAGCGGAAACGAAACCAATCTTGGCGCCAGCACAGCGTGAGCGTAACAAAGAACACGATCGACTGATTGATACTCAAGGCAATCAATGCTCCTTGCAATCCCCAAGTTTGTGCCAAGAACCAAGTGGCCAGTAAAGTAACGATGCTGGTACTAATATTCGCGAGGACATACAGGCTCACTTCCTTTTTGCCATTGAGTATGGCCATCAGCAAGGTGTTCAGTACGAATAACACCAAGCTCCCAGCAAGCCATAATAATACGGGGGCATGAGTTTCATCACCGAGTATTAATTTGGCCAAGCTTTGATGGAACAGGGCGATCAAAACGGCAGCTGTGATCGAGCAAGCGAGTGAGATGCTGCCTGCAGTTCCCCAAAGGCGTTGTTGATGCGCGGCATCTTCTTGGAACTCCGCGGTATATTTGGTCACGCCGGTATTGATCGCACCACTGGCAAAGGTGTTGATCACCGTGACAGCATTTTGAAATTGACCGAATAGAGCATAGCCCGCTGGCCCGACCAAAACTGCTAGCACCTTATTGAGGCCAAGCATTGCCAGCATGCGAATGGCAACCGCAATGGCGTTGAGCAGGCTAGTACGGATCAGTGACATCAGTAAGCTGCGATCGAGGTTGTAGTACTCGCCATCAGGCTTGAAAACTGCGCACAGCTGCTGCCACTTGACGAACCTCATCGATACTCAAATAAGGATCTAAAGGCAAACTGATAATTTGCTGGTGGATGGCTTCCGAAATGGGGAAACTCCCCACACCCAGATTCAGTTCCGCATAAGCGTCTTGTAGATGTGGCGGAATAGGGTAGTGAATCACGGTACCAATCCCCGCATCTTGCAAGTGTTTTTGTAGTGCGTCGCGTTGTGGGTGTAAGATCGCGAATACATGCCATACGTGCTCATTATCGGCATCGGTCTGAGGCAAGCGAATCTGCACCACATCGTTGAGTTCTTCCAGATAAATGGCGGCGAGGGCGCGTCGCTGTTCATTCCAACGGTCAAGTTGCGGCAATTTGACCCGAAGAAGCGCAGCTTGGAGCTCGTCCAGCCTCGAGTTATAACCCTTGACTTCATTCTTGTATTTGATTTGTGAGCCGTAGTTACGCAACACGCGGAGCTTATGTGCGAGTTCATCGTCGTCGGTCGTGACTGCGCCGGCATCGCCTAATGCGCCGAGATTTTTTCCAGGGTAAAAACTGTGACCCGCGGCGTCGCCCAATGCGCCAGCACGTTTTCCTTGATAACGTGCGCCCTGCGATTGAGCAGCGTCCTCGATCACTTTTAAACCATGTTTCTTGGCAATGGCGTTAATCGGTGTCATGTTGGCAGTTTGGCCATAGAGATGAACAGCCATAATTGCCTTGGTGCGCGACGTAATCGCGGCTTCTATCTTGTTCGGATCCAAGTTGTAGGAATTTGGATTCGGTTCGACCGGAACCGGTGTCGCCCCAACAAAGGAGGCGGCCAACCAAGTGGCGATATAGGTATTGGAGGGAACGATGACCTCATCACCTTCGCCAATATCATAGGCACGCAAGATGAGATGTAACGCGTCTAATCCGTTGCCAACGCCGATACAATGTTTGCTACCGCAATAGGCCGCATATTCCTTTTCGAACTCGACAAGTTGTTGGCCCATAATGAACCAACCACTATCGAGCACGGTTTGAAATGCCGCGGTGAGTTCATCACGCAAATCTTGATGAGGTTTCTTGAGATCGAGAAAAGGAATAGTCATGATTTTATGATTCAATGAGCGGGCAAAAATCGGATGATACGGGCTGGATTACCGACAACCAGTGCGTGGTCTGGCACATCTTTCGTTACGACACTGCCAGCGCCGATCATCGCATTACGGCCGATGGTAATGCCAGGTAAGAGTGTTGCGTTGGCACCGATGGAAGCACCAGTTTTGACCACAGTTTGTAGAAACGCCTCGGGATATTGCTTAGAGCGCGGAAAGCGGTCATTACTGAACGTGACGTTGGGGCCGATAAACACCTCATCTTCGATTCGAATCCCGTCCCATAATTGGACGCCACTTTTGACCGTCACTCTGTCACCAACGATGACATCATTCTCGATCAAACAATGCGAACAAATATTGCAATCGGCACCGAGCTTGGCACCGGGAAGCACTACGACGAATTGCCAGATACGCGTACCGGCACCGATCTGTGTGCTTTGCACATCGCTACTAGGATGTATCATGGTTTTCTTCCCTGATGCTCAATCGCTTCTAAGAACTTCGCGTAATTGCGAATGTAATCGCTTTCATCGTAGGCTTGGTCGGCAAATACCAAGAGCACGCAGTCTTCGCTGAATTCGCGCATTTCGTGCCAAATCATCGGTGCGATATAAACGCTTTTCGCAGGATCGTTCATCAGAATATCTTGCTGCTCCCTGCCATTATCGAGCTTCATGATGCAAGAGCCCCGCACCGCCACGGCTACCTGTTTCAATTCTTTATGCGCATGAAAGCCGCGCTCCACACCTTCTTTGGTGCCGAAAATGTAGTACACCCGCGCGATAGCGAAAGGGATATCTTTATTCGCCTCGACCGCGATTAAACTTCCGCGCTCATCGCCGAGCAGACGAAATGCGGGATTCTCACATGGAATGCTCATGCGAGCTCCTTGGTTAACTGTTTGTTTTTCATTTGCCGCAGGCAATCCAGAAGGCAATCTTCCCATTTTGGCACATCGATGCCAAAAAGTTTGTTCAGACGCGCAGTCGATAACATGGAATTGTGAGGACGTTTGGCGCGCGTTGGATATTCGCTGCTCGGAATGCCTAAGACTTCTGGCTTTCTTGTCATCAGCTGGAGCTCAAACGCTGCTTCGAAAATGGCTTGCGCAAAAGTTTGCCAATTGGTGCTATTTGCCGGAGTCAGATGCACAATGCCTTGGTGCTGTTGCCACCATTCTTGTGGGTTATCGGCAGATTGGATTTGACCTACGATTTCTGCGGTTTTATCTGCTATCCATAGTGCTGAAGTAGGCGCGCCCCATTGATCCTTGACTACCTTGAGTTGATCGCGGTCGGCGCCTAAACGCAGCATCGTCAACATGAAATTTTTGCCAAAGTCAGAATAGACCCAGCTCGTACGCAAAATGAGATGACGACATCCGCTCGCCATAATCGCCAGTTCTCCTGCACGTTTGCTGGCACCATAGACGCCAATCGGAGCGCAGTCATCGCTTTCCTCGTAGGGACAAAAATTACCTTGGTCGTCACGCTTCTCACCATCGAAAACATAGTCTGTGGAATAGTGAATCAACGGTATATTCAAGGTATGAGCTTGATCGGCAAAGGCTTTAGCTGCTTGCGCATTGATTGCATGAGCCAGTGTGACTTCGTCTTCTGCTAGATCAACTGCAGTGTAGGCGGCTGGATTTATGATGAGATCTGGCTGGCTTGCTGCTACAAATTCTTGAATGGCCTTGGTATTGCTCAAATCAAGTTGTTCTCTTTTCGGTGCAATAATTTCTCCGAAACCAGCCAAACTTGTCTGCAATGCGTGGCCGACTTGCCCCGAACTTCCTGTTAACAGGATTTTCATGCAAAGACCTCAGCGTCTGCTAGCAGTTTGCCCACTTGGTCTTTCGTCGAAAGCAGCGGCACTGCACTAAGCGGCCATTCGATGCCCACGCTTGGGTCATTCCATTGTAAGCAACGCTCATACTGAGGTGCCCAAAAATCTGTGGTTTTATACAGAAATTCAGCGCTCTCGCTAGTCACGACAAAACCATGCGCAAAGCCTTCGGGTATCCACATTTGCAAGCGATTTTCTGCTGAAAGATAAGCACCAGTCCATTGACCAAAGGTCGGAGAATTTTTGCGTAGGTCAACCGCCACGTCGAATACTTCACCAGCAATGACACGGACTAATTTTCCCTGTGATTGCTGAATCTGATAATGCATGCCACGTAAAACGTTTTTTGCAGACTTGGAATGATTGTCTTGCACAAAGTTAAGGTGCAAACCAGTGAGTTCAGCAAACTTTTTTTCGTTGAAGCTTTCGTAGAAGTAACCGCGATCATCGCCAAATACCGTGGGCTCAATTAGTAGAACGCCAGGGAGGCTCGTTTCTTTAATTTTCATGCGCAAATATTCTTAGTTTTGTTTACTTGATGAGTTGAAGTAAGTACTGGCCATACTCATTTTTCTTGAGTGGTTGTGCTAGCTTTTCTAGTTGCGCGGCATCGATATAGCCTTTATGGAAGGCAATCTCTTCGGGACAAGCAACTTTTAAGCCTTGGCGCTTCTCGATGGTAGCAATGAATTGACCTGCTTCGAGTAAGGATTCATGTGTGCCGGTGTCCAACCAAGCCATGCCGCGACCCATGAGTTGTACTTTCAACTGATTTTGTTTGAGGTAGACATTGTTAACGTCAGTGATCTCAAGTTCACCACGTGCTGATGGCTTGATATTGGCTGCAATATCGCAAATTTGTTGGTCGTAGAAATAAAGACCTGTTACTGCATAATTCGACTTTGGTTTAGCTGGTTTTTCTTCGATACTCACAGCGCGATTTTCCGCATCAAATTCGACGACGCCATAACGTTCTGGGTCGTTAACGTGATAGGCGAACACCGTCGCACCATCGGTGTTTTGGTCGGCCGCCATCAATTGTGCTTCGAAATTATGTCCGTAGTAAATGTTATCGCCGAGGATTAATGCAGATGGAGAATCGCCTACAAACTCTTTGCCGATAATGAAGGCTTGCGCTAGTCCATCAGGGGATGGTTGCACTGCATATTGAATGTCGATGCCCCATTGTTTGCCGTCACCTAGTAAATCTTTAAAGCGAGGTGTGTCTTGCGGTGTTGAAATAATCAATATTTCGCGAATGCCCGCTAACATCAAGGATGTAAGCGGATAATAGATCATTGGCTTGTCATAGACAGGCAAGAGTTGTTTCGAAACAGCTTGAGTGACCGGATAGAGTCGGGTCCCTGAACCACCCGCTAAGATGATGCCTTTGCGACGGCTAGCCTGAGTTGAAGTGAGCGACATCGCGCCTCCTATTATTTTATTGTGTGTTGTGATTGGTTTAGGACTGATACTGTAATTCGACCCAATTTTTATATTCGCCAGAGAGCACTTGATCGGTCCAAGCATCATTCGCTAGATACCATTCCACTGTCTTGCGCAGTCCCGTTTCAAAGGTTTCCGCCGGTTTCCAGCCAAGCTCACGTTCGAGCTTTCTAGCGTCGATGGCATAGCGTTTATCGTGCCCTGGGCGATCTTTGACGAAGCGAATCTGATCGCGGTAACTACCGGCTGATTTCGGTTGCAATTCGTCCAGTAAGTCACATATCGTGTGCACAACATTTAGGTTGGTTTTTTCGTTCCAACCACCAACGTTGTAGGTTTCTCCGACGCGACCATTTTCGAGTACGCGGCGAATCGCTGCACAGTGATCACTGACAAACAGCCAATCGCGAACTTGGCTACCATCGCCGTAAATAGGCAAGTCTTTCCCAGCACGAGCATTGGTGATGACCAATGGGATTAACTTCTCTGGAAAATGATAGGGACCATAATTGTTTGAGCAATTGGTAGTCAGCGTTGGCATGCCGTAAGTGTGATGATAGGCGCGCACTAAGTGGTCTGATGCTGCCTTTGATGCAGAATAGGGGCTATTGGGCGCGTAGGCCGTCGTTTCGCTGAAAGGCGGGTCGGTGGCTTCTAAGCTGCCATAAACTTCATCGGTAGACACATGTAAAAAACGGAAGGCTTGCTTGGCCTCATCGTCCAAGTTTTGCCAGTAAGCCCTAGTTGCTTCCAGGAGGCGGAAAGTACCATTGACATTCGTTTCAATGAATGCGGCTGGGCCGTGAATGGAGCGATCAACATGGCTCTCTGCAGCAAAATGAACAATCGCGCGTGGCTGATGTTGTGCCAGTAGGGCGGCAATCGTCTCACTATCACCGATATCTGCGTGAACGAAAATATGACGCGAGTCGCCTTTGAGGCTGGCCAAGTTGTTTAAATTGCCGGCGTAAGTGAGTTTGTCGACATTAATTATTGGCTCGGACTGACTTGCAAGCCAGTTCAACACAAAATTTGCGCCAATAAATCCTGCACCACCAGTCACTAAAATCATAAAAAATCCGTTCTTTTTATCCGCAGCAAGCTCGTACCAAAATATGGTATCAAGCAGCAACCCAGGTTGAAATTGTCAATGAAAGCCCGCAATTTTACGACATCTACTCCTGAATGCGGGGGTTTGTAGCAAGTTTGCTTGGAAATAAGACATGGTGGCGAGATGTTGATTGAAATATTTAATTGTTAAAACAATCACTTGCGTCAAGTGGGGGCGGATTAGACCCGGGAAACCAGTGATTTCTACAAAAAAGTTCAAAATTCGGTGAAAAAAACAGAAAATTACCCTTGAAATCCTCGATTCCGGTGTCAAATAGGGTCGCTGATATGCGATTTTTATGGAGATTGTTAATGCAAGAGCAAGAAAAAAACCAGGAACAGGCTGAAGTGCATGCGAATAACGCGAGTGCTGAACCAGCTGTTGAAGCAAGTTCTGCGTCTGAAGCGACCCCCGAAGTTGCTGCTGAGACTGTAATTGAACCCGGTGTTTCGGCTGAAGTTGTGGCCCAGCTCGAAGCAAAAGTGTTGGAATTGCAAGATGCGTTTATGCGAGCTAAAGCCGAAGGCGAAAACATTCGTCGTCGTGCTCAGGAAGATATTTCAAAGGCGCATAAATTTGCGATTGA
>CANHZI010000115.1 GCA_947464955.1 Oxalobacteraceae bacterium | reverse complement strand
TTTTGCAACCAAATGGTTATGGACTTACAATCATGATCGTCCCAATACTGGGATCGGCGGCATTACCCCAAAACAAAAGCTAGCACTTGCCGCTTAGCCTCTACTTATCGGCCGCATTAAAAATGGGGGGATTACCATACGATCACTGATTTGTTACGCGGCATTTACACAGAATTTTTTACAGGCTCTTGGTAACTAAAAATTAAGGCACCATAATTTATTACGAAAAAAGCCAAGGGCTACGCATGCGAGAACCTGACACAATAGAAAGCAAAATTCCATCATTAATTGTGATACTACTTTTTCTGTTGGTAGTGGGTTACACCATGTTTTTTGGCCTTCGCCAAATTATTCTCTATCTCATATTTTTACCAGTCTCGTTCCTAGCTATCAAATATTCTAGGCTCACACCACCGGCAGGAAGATCTGTTAAATTAGCGGTGGCATTATGTTTAGTTTCCATCCTCTACACAATGTTCGAGTACTATTACCTCTTTGTGAGAGATGTCTCAGATAATCCAAATTCCTATAGAGCGATATCAACTTCGTCGATTGAGTTGGGGTTAATCCTCGCCCCCATAATTGAAGAATTTGCTTTTAGACGCGTGCTATTGTCGACTTTATTGAAGACCAATATGCATTGGTTTCTGGCCTGCGGCATCTCAGCAATTCTGTTTACGCTCGCACATTCACCCAACAAATGGATCTATGTTGCTGTGCCAGGGATTCTCTTTAGCCTAATTTATTACTTCTCTGGGAGCCTTCGCCTTTCAATCTTTATCCACTTTATCAACAACGGTATTTTTTATATCGATCCAACTTCATTCGGTGCCGTGAGGGTCTGGTGTGATCCTTGCATTCGATTTTGAGTTAATTCGAGTACCAAAGCCTAGTACATAAATTACTGCAAAACTATCCTCTTGGATGATGCTGCGCATGAAGCTGCTTCAATCGTTCCCTCGCCACATGCGTATAAATCTGCGTCGTCGAAATATCGGCATGCCCCAAAAGTAATTGAACCACGCGTAGATCTGCACCGTGGTTCAGCAAATGCGTGGCGAACGCGTGGCGTAAAGTGTGTGGTGATAGTGGTGAAGTAATGCCTGCTTGAGCGGCGCATTTTTTGATGACGACCCAGAACATTTGTCTGGTCATGGCGCCACCACGTGCGGTGACGAATAGGGCGTCGTCGATTTGGCCGTTGAGGATGGCGGGTCTGCCTTCGCTCAGATAGCGCTGCAGCCACAGGCGGGCGACTTCGCCGAAGGGGACTAATCTGGTTTTACTGCCCTTACCTGTCACGCGCAATACTCCGTCGTTCAAACTGACTTCGAACGATTTTAAGGACACCAGCTCTGTCACCCGTAAGCCACAGGCGTAGAGAAGCTCTAACATGGTGCGGTCACGTAAGCCCAGTGGCGTGGTCTCGTCTGGTGCTTGCAACAGCGCTTCAACTTGTTTTTCGCTCAGGGTTTTCGGTAAACGATTGGCTTGCTTGGCAGAACGCAGTTTGGTGCAAGGGTTGATGCTGATTTGGTTTTGTCTAAACGCTTGTTGATAGTAGCGTTTAAGCACCGTCATGCGACGGTTGGCTGACGTGGCTTTCGATACGCTGTGTTTAGCTGCCACGTAAGAAAAAATATCGGACTCCGTCACTTGCAGCAAATGTTTTTGTCCGTTCACATGTAGCCACTCAGCGAACAGACGCAGATCGCGGCGATAGGCTTCTAGCGAATTTTTAGCTAAGCCATCTTCCAACCATAGTGTGTCGCAAAATTGATCGATCTGTGATTGCACTAGCGCTGGTAGCTCGATAGTTTCTTCCGCATTTTTGCGGACGCGTTTTGCCTTCGGAATTGTTTTGTGCTTAGGTTCCGCTATCATTTCCGCTGTCGTTTCCGCCTTCTTTTGCGTTTTTGATTTGGATGGTTTCGCCGCTTCCATTGGAGCGGCCTCACCGTCTTTGCGCTTTACCACAATGACTCCTGCAATTGCACTGGCTTAACGCCACTGTATTCGGGTACTTGTTCCAAACGCAGCAGATATCGCTTCACCCCAAGATGAAAGCCTGTTTCATCATCGTGATGCGCGAAGCCACCTAGGCCACCGCTGGCTGTCACACGATGGCATGGAATCACTAAGGGGAACCAATTGGCGCCGCAAGCTTGGCCGACTGCACGCGGCGCGGATGAGATCAGCTTGGCGATATGGCCGTAAGTTTTGACTTGGCCACGCGGTATCGCTGAAATCGCATTCCAGACGCGATGCTGAAATTCAGTACCCACTTGTTTGAGCGGTAGATCAAAACGAAAATCAGGGTCAGCGAAGTAGGCTTCGATTTGCTTTGCCGTTTGTTCTGCACAGGCGTCGCTCGGTGCTTTTTCTGAAAAGCGATCTGGCAAATAAACGAGCTCGGCAAGTTGATTGGCTTCAGTGCGTATGCCCATATAACCAAACGGTGCAGGCACGATCGCCGAGAAAATTTCTGATTCAGATTGGGACATGTCAAACCATTGGAAAACTGCATCAAACACGGTGCGCCGAAACTGTTCACTTCATGACGAAGATCACAAGATCGGATACCGCACCATCACATAACAAAAGCAGTGTACCAAGAAAAAAGGCGCATCCTTAGATGCGCCTTCCAAAATTTTTCACGTTCGTGCTGTTTAGTCTCTTAAGTAGGACTCAGCTTATCTGAAACGCGAATCTCCCCCCCTTTTTGACTGCGCCCTGTGAGACGCTATTATTGCACTTCCATTTTCTGCCATGCTTGCCAACACGCTGTGAAGTTCTGTTATTGATTCGTTCAGCATGTCGCAACGTGGGCAGAATATAGCATGCCTTTTGTGCAAAACACACGCAGATTTTTTGAGAAAAAAAGCTTTGTTGCATTTGTGCTTCTGCAGCAGAGAAAGATCGGAAAAGATAAAAATTTTGTGTTAATCGCGAATCGATTCAAATCATTTCCAAGTGGAAATTTACGAGGGAAATTCGCATAAATTTCGACAAAAAAAAGCGCAAATGAAAGTTTCGTTTTCATTTGCGCTGATTTATTTCACCAAGGCACTACAGAAGTATTTTCTTGGTGAAATGTTTTATTTGAGAACTATTTTATCATTCTCAAATTTTGTCGCTTAGTTGTAGATCAAATTCGGCAACCATGTCGACAATGCTGGCACATAGGTGACCAACAACAAGAAACCGATCATCGTCATTAGCCAAGGCAGTACGGCGACGGTCAACTCACTAATGCCCATCTTCGTGATACCGGAAGCGACATACAAATTTAAGCCCACTGGTGGATGGCACATACCTACTTCCATATTCACGACCATGATGATGCCGAAGTGAACTGGATCGATACCGAGCTTCATCGCTACTGGGAACAAGATCGGTGACATGATCAAAACGATGGAGGAAGGTTCCATCACGTTACCGGCCAACAGCAAAAGTAAGTTGACGACTAACAAGAAACTCACCATGCCGAAACCATGCGCCAAAATCCACGCCGCTAGCTCTTGTGGGATGTTTTCATTTGTCATCAGATACGAGAATAATACTGCATTCGTGATGATATAAAGCAGCATCGCCGACAAAGAAGCAGATTCGATCAGAACCTTTGGCACCATTTTCAGCGTCATATCTTTGTAAACAAACACTGCCACAATGAAGGCATAGACGGCGGCGATGGCAGCCGCCTCGGTGGGCGTAAAAATTCCAGAGTAAATGCCGCCCATCACTATCACAATTAAGAAAAGCCCCCAGGCACTTTTTCGGAATGCAAGGTAACGCTCTTTCCATGTTGCCTTTGGCATTCGAGGATAATCATGTTTCTTCGCGAGAACCCAAGTCGTCAAGCCAAGAAAGAATGCCAATAGAAGGCCAGGAATAACGCCTGCCATAAACAGTTTCCCTACCGATGTGTTAGTGGAAACTGAATACATCACCATCACAATTGAGGGAGGAATTAAGATTCCGAGCGCACCGGAAGTAGTGATCACGCCAGCCCCAAATCTTTTCGGATAGCCCTGCTTTACCATCGCAGGCAAGATGATCGAGCCGATTGCCACGACGGTAGCAGGAGAAGAGCCAGAGACAGCAGCAAACAAAGCACAAGCCACCACCCCAGCTAAAGCAAGGCCGCCATGCCAGTGTCCAACTAAGCTCACTGCAAAATTAATCATCCGTCGTGCCACACCGCCATGGGTCAAGAAATTACCAGCCAAAATAAAAAACGGAATGGCCATGATCTCAAACTTCTCTATACCAGAAAACAATTTATGCGCAACCTGCTCTGGAGGCAAAGTCGAGATCGTATAAAAAAAACCCAATACGGTAAGTCCAAGCGCGATCGAAATCGGCATCCCCGTGAGCATGAGTACTATTAACATCAAAAAAATGATCGTGGCGGTCATGTTGCAACCTCGTCTTCTAAGCCATCGACATGGGTATGGTCATGTTTAGGCATTTCGCCTGTCTTGAGAAACTTCCATCCGACCTGCATAAATCTAAATGCCATCAAGGATGATGCAATTGGAATTACTAGGTAAACAATCCACAATGGCATCTCAAGAACATCAGTGGTCATTTGATTCTCATATCGATTTTTCACCATCTCCAATCCCAGATATGCGATCGTTCCTGTGAACACAATCCCTGCAAATATGCTAAAAAGAATACAGATCCTTTGATACTGTGGACTCAAGCGATTAACCAGAACATCCACGCCAACATGAATTCCAGAACGCACGCCATACGCCGCACCAAACTTCGCCATCCAAATAAACAAGAAGATTGTTACCTCTTGTGCCCAACTAAAATTCAAACTAATCAAGTAATCTTGAACATGTGGAATTGGTAAACCAGACAAGTAACGATGTACCACTGCCGCAAAAGTAATTAGCGTCGCCAAGGCCATCAGAAAGGCGATCAAATATTCTTCAAGGCGATCAAGTATCTTCATGATCGAACTCCTCCATTTTATTAAGTGCCGAGTGCTACGAATTCACCTGCAATTTCGCTCTATCACACGGCTCTGCTTATGATTATTTAAAGCCCAAAGCTGCCGCTTCTTTGTTCACGCTTTGAATCAAATCTTTACCAATGCGGCTTTCCATTTCTTTCTGCACGGGTGTCAGCGTTTTTACCCATTCGGCGCGTTCTTTGTCGGTGAGGTTATAGACTGTGGTTTTGCCCGATTTCTTGACAGCCTCGAGCGCATTGTCGTTTTCGATTTGCGCAATCGCATTCGCGTACTGCGTCGCTTGCTTCATCGCGTTGTTCAATTCAGTACGGATATCGGCTGGCAAGCCATCCCAGAATTTCTTATTGACGATGACCGCATAACCGAGATAGCCATGATTCGTCACCGTGACATGCTTCTGCACTTCATGCATTTTTTGTGTGTACAGATTCGATGGTGGATTTTCTGTACCATCGACGACACCGGTTTGCAGCGCTTGATAGACTTCAGAGAAAGCCATAACTTGAGGATTCGCACCTAGGGCACGCATTTGAGCATCTAATACTTTCGATGACTGAATACGCATTTTCTTCGCACGCAGGTCCGCTGGTACTTTCATCGGTATATTGGATGACATCACTTTAAAACCGTTGTCCCAAAAAGCGAGGCCAGTAATGCCCTTGCCTTCGAGTTTCGCCATCAAGCTCGCGCCCACAGGGCCTTCTGTCACACGGTGCAAGACATCACGATTAGGGAAAATATAAGGAAGATCGAATACTTCAAATTCTTTCACGCCGAGCGGGCCAAATTTAGCTAGAGACGGCGCCAACATCTGCACCGCACCCAATTGCAGGGCTTCTAACTCTTCTTTGTCTTTATACAAAGTACTGTTTGGATACAACTCAACTTTGACGCGACCTTTTGTGGCTTTTTCGGCCAATTCTTTAAAGCGCTCTGCCGCCTTCCCTTTTGGTGTATCGGCCGCCACTACATGGCTAAACTTGATAATGATGGGGTTTTGCGCAAAAGCGGTAGTGCTGAAACTCAGACTCAATGCCGATGCTGTAAATGCTGTAGCGAGGGCGAGCAGGGTTTTACGCTTGGAAAAACGTGAAGTCATGGTTGTCTCCTGATGAGGATTTAAGGGTACGGTTTGACCGATTTTGTTATGCCCATTGATCTTGCTTAAATAATGGGCATCGAGCAATTGTGGAAAACCACAATGTCGCGTCTTTTATACAAATCGCAACAGTCGCGGTATTGGCAGCCTTTTCGGCTACACTTTATGCATGCCTATACCTCGCCAACCAACTATTGTCAGCCGACGCTTTACTCCGCTCAAGGGAAGCTTTCCTTGGCTGCTGCCTATCGTGTTGGTACTGCTTTTCTTGGCGATACTGATTTGGCTGCCTTGGCAAGCGCAAAGAATGGAAGCCAATGAGCGGCAGGAGCAATTAATTGCCGATACGCTGTGGGTAGAGCAAGCGCTGCAATTTCAATTCACCCGAAATCAAGAAAACCTCAGCCTCATCGGCCAAGAATTCATTAATAAACCTGGCGAAGCAACAACCTTGAATGAGCGTTTGCGCCTATTCGCCACTAGCAATCACGAAATTCAGCAACTCGCCTTGTTCGACAAGCATCAGCAGCTCATCGTTGGCACTCTCTCCGCGCTCAACGAACAGAATCAGCGCGAAACACTACGTCAAAGTTATTTACAGTTACCCGAGCTGCAACTGCAGTCAAGTAAATCGCAGTGCCTTCGTACTACAGCACAAAGCAATATAACCAAAGACAGCATGATTTGCCGCTTCCCGATTTTGCTGAACGGGGAAGTCGCGGGCAATCTATTTGCGACCTATCGGCTACAAACTTTGCTCGACGAGACTGTGCCTTGGTGGTTCGCTCAAGAAAATGAAATCACCCTGCTCGACGCCGATGAAAAAGTGATCGCCAAGCGCACAGCGGGCGGGCCTGGTAAGAATGTATATACCCACAACCGTGCGTTAGAGCTACCGCAACTCAGCTTTACCCTACACACCAATAGCATCAAGACCGAACCTAAATTGCTATCGAATTTGCTGGTATTGTCGGTGGTTTTACTTTCCTTAGGTTTAGTCTGGAGTTTGATTGCCCTATGGCGCGACATCAATCGCCGTCTGCGTGCTGAAGGTGCTCTGCGCAAAGAAGCGGCATTTCGTGCAGCAATGGAAAATTCGCTAGTAACTGGGCTGCGCGCCCGCGATATGGAAGGTCGCTTAACCTACGTCAACCCTTCGTTCTGCAATATGATAGGCGTACCTGCGGAAGAACTCGTCGGACGTTTGCCACCGATGCCCTATTGGGCACCTGAAGTCAAAGAAGAATATGAACAACGCTTCGCCCAAATTCTCACCGGCACAGTGCAACCCGAGGCCTATGAAACCATCTATCAGCGTGCCAATGGCGAACGTTTTCCGGTGCTAATTCACGAGTCACCTTTGGTCGACGAACACGGCAAACAAACGGGGTGGATGAGTTCGATTTTAGATGTCTCTGAACTTAAACGCGCAGAAGAACTCAGTCGGCAGCACGAAGAAAAACTCCATGCCAATGCACGTCTGGCCACCATGGGTGAAATGGCATCGATGTTAGCGCATGAGTTGAACCAACCCTTAGCTGCAATTTCTAGTTACACGACTGGGGCGCTCAATTTATTAGAACAACAAGGAAGTGATCCATCGCTGCTGCATGCTGCTTTAGAAAAAGCGAGAGCACAGGCCCAGCGTGCTGGCCAAGTGATTAAGAGCGTGCATGAATTTGTGCGCAAACGAGAAACAGCACGCGTACCGCTGCAACTCGAAGAACTATTGCATAGCGTGATGCCTTTAGTTGAGTTGCAAGCGCATAGCGCACATATTCATGTACAGCTCGATATCGAGGCGCGCTTGCCAACGGTATTGGCAGATAAAGTCTTGCTGGAGCAAGTCGTGCTCAATCTCACGCGCAATGCGATTGAAGCCATGCAGAATACGCCTTTCGAGCAGCGTCAATTACAGATTATCGCCCGTCAAATTCCAGGTGAGGCATCTGGCTTCGACACCACGCCTCGTGTGCAAATACAGATCATTGATCGCGGTCATGGGATTAGTCAGGAAATCGCAGAAAGCCTCTTCTCGCCCTTCTTCTCGACCAAATCTTCTGGCATGGGAATGGGATTGAATATCTGCCGTACCGCGATTGAATTTCATGGCGGGAATTTGAGCCACAGAGCCAACCCACAAGGCGGCACCATTTTTGAATTTAGTTTGGCAGCAAGCACATCCACGGAGACCTGAGATGCTATACATCGTCGATGATGAAGAAGTCTTACGCGACGCTCTACTGTGGCTCGCACAATCGCGACAAATACCAGCGCAAGCCTTTGGCAGTGCGCGCGAGTTTCTCGATCTTGTGCATACGGGTCTGCCATTTAGTAGCGGTGGAGACTGTTTGCTGCTCGACGTGCGTATGCCAGAAATGAATGGTATCGCGCTGTTCGACGTGCTTAGTGCACAACAACTAACCCAACGTTTGCCGGTGATTTTTTTGACTGGTCATGGTGACGTACCAATGGCAGTCGACGCCTTAAAGCGTGGTGCCTTCGATTTTGTAGAAAAGCCATTTAACGACAATAGTTTGATTGATCGCGTCCAAGAAGCCATGCAGGCCTCAATCAAAGCGGGAGCCGCTTTTGATGTACAAACTCGTTTGCAAAGTTTGTCGCAACGCGAACGCGAAGTCTTGGATTTGATTTTGCAAGGACGTATGAATAAGCAAATCGCCGACGATCTTGGCATTAGTATGCGCACTGTAGAAGTTCATCGTGCGCACATCTTCGACAAAATGCAGATCAAATCTGCGGTTGAACTTGCGGGTCTTCTCAAGACTTAGGGTTGTGTTTAGACTTAGACTCAGGCTCGCGACAATGCCCACTGCACATGCTCGCGTACTATCTCAGAGGGATGATCTACACGCGTTTGCAACGCCGCAATCAATTCTTGTTTAAGCGCCTCATTCTCTTTGACAAGCGCTAATGCATTACCGATGCCCACGGCCAAATTGCGCAGCCAACGCTCATGACCAATACGACGAATCGCACTGCCTTCCATTTTGCGCAAGAAGGTTTCCTCGTCCCAGCTAAACAAATGCACCATGCGGCTACGATCTAAGCCATAACGCACGTCAAAATCATCGACTTCGGCTGCTTGGGCAAATTTATTCCAAGGGCAGTACAACTGGCAATCGTCACAGCCATATACTCTATTCCCTATGGCTTCCCGAAACTCAAGCGGAATACTGCCATGCAGTTCTATCGTCAAGTAAGAAATACAACGACGCGCATCGACCTGATATGGCGCCACGATCGCTTGCGTCGGGCAAACGTCCATGCACTTAGTACATTGCCCGCAATGTTCGGAAGTTGGTGGGTCGACGGGTAAGGGGATATCGACTAGGATCTCACCCAAGAAAAACAAAGACCCCGCTTCACGCGTCAACAATAGGCTGTGTTTGCCACGCCAGCCTAAACCTGCTTTCTCGGCGAGGGCGACTTCCATCACCGGTGCGGAATCGGTAAATACGCGATACGAATAAGGGCCGACTAGGGCTGCAATTTGATCGGCCAGCTGTTGCAGACGTTGGCGTAACACTTTGTGGTAGTCACGCCCACGCGCATAGATTGAAATCACTGCCGTATCAGCGGCATGCGACTTCTCGGTTTCACGCCAAGTCGGTTCGGTCGCCTTCGGTAAATAATCCATGCGAACAGAAATCACGCGCACGGTGCCTGGCACAAGCTCATCAGGCCGATAGCGTTTGCTGCCATGCGATTCCATATACGCCATTTCGCCATGGTAACCCGCCTCTATCCACGCATGATAACGCGCCTCGACCGCGCTTAAGTCGACGTCACTGATCCGCACATCGGCAAAGCCTGCGCGCTTGCCGAGCTGCTTGATCTGGCGCACCAAGTCCTGCGCTTGGTCGGGCGTTAGCGGAAAGCTTGTTGGCGCGGATTGGACGACATCACTCATGTTATGTTATGTTTTGCGGCTTAAGCAGCTTATTTGACCGAAGAATGCAACATTATAAGACAAGCCTGATCGACGAAGGCGCCACACAAGCCTTAGGCAAGAGCCTCGCGCGTTGCCTACAACCCGGATTAGTCATTTACCTTCATGGCGACCTTGGGGCAGGAAAAACCGCCCTCACCCGCGCCATCTTACATGCAGCAGGGCATCAAGGTAACGTCAAGAGCCCAACCTACACCCTCGCCGAGCCTTATCAAGTGCAAATCCATGGCAAGGCTTGCAAGATCATGCATTTTGACTTGTATCGTATGATCAGCGCCGATGAGTTCATTGAAGCCGGTTTTCGTGACGAGTTTAATGCCGATACCATCTGCATCATCGAATGGCCCGAGAAAGCCGATAGCCTGTTGCCGGCAGCCGATTTGGACGTGGTGATTGATATTCTTGATGAAGGTCGGGCACTAACGATCAAAGCCAATACTAAAGCCGGAGAAGCGAGTTTAGCCGAGCTACATTTCGCTCCGAACCTATAATCTCCTTCCAGCGCCCAGAAAAATTCTGTGGGGAGAACGGGAAATCACCCGAAAACGCTATAATGCGGCCAAGTTGATTCTCTCGCCTAATTGTATTCGTTCTTATTTGAAGCACATTCCAGCACATCATCATGAAGCACCTGCCACCTGTCAATCGTCGAACTATTCTCAAAGCGGGCGGCGCACTTATGTTGTCCGTCTTCGCGCCTCATAGTGCCAACGCGATGCAAATTTTGGCGGTGCGTGTCTGGCCAGCAGCTGACTATACGCGTGTGACTCTGGAAAACGATGCCGAATTAAAAGCGACGCACTTCTTAGTCAAGGATCCCAATCGCCTCGTGGTCGAAATTGAAGGTTTGACCTTAAACGCGACTTTGAAAGAACTCGTGGCCAAGATTCAAACGAATGATCCCTACATCAAACAGGTTCGTGTCGGACAAAATCGCCCGAATGTCGTCCGTTTAGTGTTCGATCTCAAAGCCGAAGTAAAACCCCAGGTATTCACGCTGAAGCCAGTCGGCGGTTACAAGCACCGCTTGGTCTTTGATCTTTACCCAGCAGTCGAAATCGATCCGATTACAGCTTTGATAGAAAAAGGCGAATGGGATAAAGAAACACCAACGGTCGCAAGCCCTTTGCCTAGCCCAACATCAACGCCGGCAAGTGCTTCAGCAAATAATAGTAAAGAAATCGCAAACGTTGGCGACAAAACTACATTAAAGGCGAGCGACAAACTCAGCGATAAAAAACCTGAACTGGCGAGCGAAACCCACAAAGAAAAGTCTCTCGACAAAGCGAATGAAACCGTCGCCCATCGCGAGGACGACAAAAACAAAGCCGACAATATGCTCCGCATGATCACCATTGCTTTAGATCCCGGCCATGGTGGCGAAGATCCAGGTGCCTCGGGCCGCGGTGGAAGTCGTGAAAAAGATGTTGTATTGGCGATCGCAAAACGACTCAAAAGAAAAATTGAAGACCTGCCGAACATGCGCGTCATGTTGACCCGCGACGGTGACTTTTTCGTGCCTTTACAAACACGGGTTGCAAAAGCCCGCAGCGTACAAGCTGATTTGTTCGTATCTATTCACGCTGATGCCTTCGTCCAGCCAAGCGCGCGCGGTTCGTCGGTCTTCGTGCTATCTGAAAAAGGTGCAAGCTCTACAGCAGCACGTTGGTTAGCCCAAAAAGAAAACGATGCCGACTTGATCGGTGGCGTCAATATCAACACTCAAGACAAGCACCTGGCAAGCGTTTTACTCGACCTCTCTACAACGGCACAAATCAACGACAGTATTAAGTTGGGCAAAGTGGTGTTGAAAGAAATCGGCGGCATTAATCGCCTGCATAAAGGCTCGGTTGAACAAGCAGGTTTCGCGGTCTTGAAAGCGCCTGATATCCCAAGCATCTTGATCGAAACTGCCTTTATCTCCAATCCAGAGGAAGAAGCGAAGCTGACCAACGAAGCCTATCAAGAAGAATTGGCCGATGCGATTGTTCGTGGAATTAAGAAGTATTTAGCGAAGAATCCGCCACTGGCGCGGAATAAGTTGGTATAGCGCTGATCAGCCCCAAGGTATCCAATAGAAGAGTACATCCGCAATTGCAGACAAATTTAGAGCTGCTCAAGTGATTGTTTTAACTTTGACTTTCTGTCCAAGTTTTGCTCACGTTCGATCATATATCTAAGTGCGTGTTTTTTCGCTTCTTTTAGTGCATCGCCCACTGGAACTTCGATATTCGGTATCACACCTGCTCCCTCCCAATTCGTTTTCGTGATCGGGTTGATCGGCCTTGCAATTGGCGTGTACATGGCAAAGCTTTCATTCAACTGGAACCTATTAACAAAGTGTGCGCCACCTCTGGTCCGCTCCCCAATAATGATCGCGCGACCCAAGCTTTGCAAATCGTAAGCAAATTCTTCGGCGGCGGAGAAAGTTTGGCGGCTAGTAAGAACGTAAACTGGTTTATCGTTTGGAATCCGCAGGTTCTTTGCTTGAGGTTCTGTCCAATACGAATTGGTCAAATTAATGCGACGAAAATACATATCATTCAAATGAACCTTTTCACCACCAAGCAAAAAACTACAAATCAGTGCAACGGTTTCTGGGTCGCCACCACGGCTTTTGCGCAAATCAAAAATGAGCGCATCTGAATTTGAAGCAAGCGCCATCGTAGAGACAATGGTAGGCTCTGCGAATTCTTTGTTGATGAATTCATTGAGTTCCAAGAGCCCGATATTCCCGTCCTGCAGCTCATATTTTTGAATACCAGAATTACGTAATCTCGCATATTGCTTTGCCTCTTCTCTCCTTTTTTCTCGTTCTTCAGAGGTTGGTTCTGCCTCTACTTTATCCTCCCACAGGATGACTTCAATATGCTGATCATGACTCACATCTCGAAGATCTTTTGTTAGCTTCCTTGCGAGTTCGCCGGCATCTTCGATGGCATCATATTCACCGTTGGATAAACGACGCTTCAAATCGTTTCCCATTTCTTGCGCGACTTCTTCAAACACATAATTGATTAGCATCGTCTCAGAAATTTCCTTGACCAGTTTCTCTCGTGTTCTAGCGTCGAGCTTGTAGGACTTTGCGTGTTGAGCCGCAATCTCACCAATGTTTTTGTCAGAGCTTATTGCATCTTTACTGAGGGCGATATTGGCCATTAATGAAATAAGTGAGATCAGTCCCATTAGCAAAAATCTATTTGCATATATCCTCAACATGCTCAACTCCCTCGTTAGTCATTTACATAAAACTTGCTAGTCATTATATCTTTAACACAATTATTTTTTCTGCGATAATCTGCGAGACATCACTCACTTCACCGAAGAAAACTCTGCAATGGATAAAATTGACCTACGAATCCTCAAACTTCTCCAACACGATGCACGAATGAGTTACAAAGATCTAGGTGAGAAAGTCAATCTGAGTGCAAACACTGTTGCGGAAAGAATTAGACATCTGATCTCAAAGCGAATCATCGAAAATTTCACGGCTGAAATCGATCTTGGAGCACTCGGCTTAAGAGTCGAAGCGCTTATCGATGTGAAACTGGCCTCAGGGACGAGTGCAAAACAATTCGAAAAAGCAATTCAAACAATTCCTGGGATTCTTGAGGCAACCCTACTCACCGGAAAATCAGACTACATGCTACGCGTAGCTTGTACCGATCAACTTGATCTTGTACGTCTGATCGAGAGCTTACGTGAGCGTGCAGGGGTCCAGGAGACCCAAAGTCATCTAATTTTGAAGAAATTCGACGTGCAGTCTGTATTGAATTTCGGATTCTGATTCGTATTGATGATGCATAAGATTTTGCTCTTGCCAATCTGTAGGCACAACTAGCACCGCACTTCAGCACTCGAATCACACGCCGTATCGGCTGCAATCCAACGCCGTATCCATTGTTGGAATCGCCCCTCTAAGGAGCGAGGGAGGTAAGTAAGGTAATGGGATGCATGCAATAACATTCCACAACGATATTGCTTCAGGTCTGCATGCCATTCCAAAGCACGACAACTGCCTCGCCACTGCCATAGAAATACACGAGAAACCGGGCAAGTCTCCGCTGCGCAGCACACACCGCAGCCATTGCATGCATCACCCAATTGCGGCTTTGTTGGGGCATCGACTTTCAACCAAATCACATCGGACGAATCTTTCTGTGTTTGCATAGATCGACAACCCCGTCTTTGTCTCTTTCAATGATGAGGCGAATTACTGTGCCTTACCAAACATCGATTTACCAAATTTCCAAGCCAATCCAAGGACGACTGGCACTACCGCGGCACCAACGCCAACCAAGACGATGACATTGAGATTGTCTTTAACAATGGGAATATTGCCGAAAAAGTAGCCACTGACGACGAGCGAAATAATCCACAAGAAAGCACCAAGCACGTTATAGAACTGGAAGCTGCGATGACTCATTTCGGAAAAACCCGCTACGAACGGTGCGAAAGTACGAACCAAAGGAACGAAACGCGCCAACACGACAGTTTTACCGCCGTGCTTTTCATAAAAATCGTGAGTTTTTTGCAAGGCAACTTTGTCTATCCAACGATAATCACGTTCCATTACCTTGTGGCCGACCATACTGCCTATCCAATAATTGACGGAGTTTCCAGAGATGGAAGCGAAAATCAGTAGTGCCACTAGAATCCATGGATTCATGGCACCAGTCGCGCAGAAAGTGCCGGCGATGAAGAGCAGTGAATCACCAGGTAAGAAAGGAAAAATCACGAAGGCTGTTTCACAAAACACAATGGCGAACAGCACGGCATAGACCAACGTACCATATTGCTCAATCCAGATACCTAATGACTTATCAACATGCAAAACCATGTCGAGCAACTGCATCAAATCCATATGACTCCTAATCGTTTTGGCGGGTAGTGTCTGTGCTCACTGTAAGACGTAAAAGTGCAGCACATGCTCACAGCGCGACATCATACACTAAGAGTTCGCAGGTATAATCATGGCATGACAGCTAATACTTCAAATCCTACTGAAGGGTACCGCCCGATACAGGCCCTGCCCGATCATTTGATCTCCCAAATCGCCGCTGGCGAAGTGGTCGAGCGCCCTTCCGCAGTAGTAAAAGAACTACTCGAAAATGCATTAGATGCAGGTTCTAGTAGTATCACGATTCGGCTCGAAGAAGGCGGCGTTAAGCGCATCGCTATCATCGATAATGGCCGCGGCATTCCGCCTGATCAATTGCCTTTAGCTCTGCAGCGCCATGCAACCTCCAAAATTGCAACGCTGGAAGAACTTGAAAACGTGGCGACTTTGGGTTTCCGTGGTGAAGCTTTAGCATCGATTTCATCCGTGGCGGTATTGACCGTGACCACCCGTACGGCAGACGCACCGCATGCCTGGCAAATCGAAAATGGCAAGA
>CANHZI010000114.1 GCA_947464955.1 Oxalobacteraceae bacterium | reverse complement strand
TCTCGCTACACAGTGGCACGTATGATGGAACGTGATGATTTCACGAAGCGCTTCAAAGCAGGCACACCGATTTCCGTGCATGAGTTCCTCTATCCATTGATGCAAGGCTATGACTCTGTGGCTTTGCATGCCGATCTCGAACTCGGCGGTACCGATCAGAAATTCAATTTGTTAGTGGGTCGTGAATTGCAAAAGGACTTCGGCCAAGAGCAGCAATGTATCTTGACCATGCCTCTGCTCGAGGGTTTGGACGGCGTCGAAAAGATGTCGAAATCCAAGAACAACTACATCGCGATTACTGAACCCGCCAATACCATGTTCGCCAAGGTCATGAGTATTTCGGATGAAATGATGTGGCGTTACTACGACCTCCTGTCTTTCTGCTCGCTCGAGCAAATCGCGCAGTACAAAAAATCGGTTGCAGAAGGTCAAAATCCACGCGACATCAAAGTGGCCATCGCACAAGAGATCGTCACACGCTTCCACAGTAAACAAGCGGCGGATGATGCATTAACGGATTTCGTCAATCGTTCTAAAGGCGGCATCCCAGATGATATCCCTGAGATCAGTCTCAGCGGTGCGCCTATCGGTATCGCTCAATTATTAAAGCAAGCCAACCTCTGCACCTCTACTTCCGAAGCAATGCGTATGGTCGATCAAGGTGGCGTGCGTATTGATGGAACCGTCATTAGCGACAAAGCATTGCAAGTACAAGCAGGTACCGTGGTGCTGCAAGTAGGGAAACGTAAATTCGCTAAAGTTAACCTATCAGCATGATCGCTCTGCTACAACGTGTTACCCATGCCAAAGTCGAAGTCGATGGCGCCTTAGTGGGTGCGATCGACAAAGGCTTAATGGTTTTGGTTTGCGCTGAACGCGAAGACACTGAACAAGATGCGCAGCAGCTACTCAGTAAGCTGTTGACGTATCGTGTGTTTAGCGACGAGGCAGGAAAAATGAATCGCAGTGTCAAAGACGTGGCAGGAGGACTCTTATTGGTTCCGCAATTTACCTTGGCGGCCGATACGCAATCAGGTACGCGTCCTTCTTTCACGCCTGCAGCACCACCGGCCTTGGGTAAACAATTGTTTGATTACTTCGTGACACAAGCACGACTGCAGCATCCCCAAGTCGAAACCGGACAGTTCGGTGCCGACATGCAAGTGAGTTTGACCAATGACGGACCAGTCACCTTTTGGCTGCAAACCAAAGCAAAGAAAAACCAGTGACTGAGATCCTCTTGATTCGCCACGGCGAGACTGCATGGAATGCCGTCCGCAAATTGCAAGGTCATCTCGATATTCCTTTGAATGAAGAAGGACTACGCCAAGCCAAAGCATTGGCAGCGCATTTGCAAAACGAGAAACTCGATGCGATTATTTCCAGCGATCTGCAAAGGGCGATGCAAACTGCGGCAGCGATCGCTGAATTACAAGACATGTCCTTGCAAATTACCCCACAACTTCGCGAACGTTGTTTCGGCGATTTCGAAGGGAAGCTGTATAGCGAATTACCAGAGATTTACCCTGAAGCGTATGCGCAGTGGCGCAGCCGTGATCCTGATTTCCACTTCCCCGCCAAAAACGACGGCAGCGGAAATCGAGGCGAAAGCATACGAGAATTTCATACCCGCGTGATTTCCTGCGTTCAGCATTATGCCCAGCTCTACGCTGGCAAACGCATTGCCTTAGTCGCCCATGGCGGTGTACTGGAATGCGCATGGCGCGAGGCCACCGGTCTCCCCCTAAATGCCGAACGCACGGTCACCATTTTCAATGCCAGCATCAATCGTTTTAGCTTTAGTCAGGGCCAGCTCAAGCTAATTCAGTGGGGGCAGATTGAGCATTTGAGTGACGACACCATGGATGAGCTCAATTAAGTCTCAATTCAAAACTGAGGTCCCTAACCACGCCATTCATTGATCAATAAAATTGACTAAATTGCATTTTCATTAGAAAATAATTGTCTTTTTTAAAACGTCATTTGATTCTTTATGCGTCATTTCACCAAAGGCACACTTAGCCTTTCTATCGCTTCCCTCTTTTCACTCGCCACCACAAGCGCTCTTGCGCAAGAAAGCAGTAAATCCTCAAGTGCGACAGTCGCACCCCAAAACGCAAAAAAAGATGCGGAACCCGCAAAAACACAGCAAGTCGAAATCAAAGCACAAACTGAAGTCGAGCTTGGCCGCAAAGATGCTGCTGCGAAAACCGTCGTTAGCAATGCAGAGCTTATGCGTTACGGCGATACTAATGTCGCCGAAGCAATGAAGCGCGTGCCAGGTGTGACAGTGGTTAAAGGTGTTATGCAATTGCCGGGCATGGGTGCGGGCTATACCCAAGTTCTAGTCGATGGCGAGCCGCCGCGCGGCATCAGCGTCAACGACATCCCGATGAGTACCATCGAACGCGTTGAAATTTATCGTTTAGGAAGTGCTGAATTTAGTAGTCAAGGTGTCGCTGGAACAATTAACATCGTTCTCAAAAAAATACCTCGCTCGGCACAGCAGCAACTCAAGTTTTCATTGACCCATACAGAAAAAACGACCAAGAGTGCGGAATGGGTTTCTTCAGACAAAAGTGGCGACCTATCCTATTCGCTATCGCTAAGAGCTTCGGAATTTGGTTTCGGCTTTCCACAAACAAACACCACTGAAGAGTTCGACAAAAAGAATCAACTGATACACAAAAACATCGCATACACCGATGGAGATGCATTTTCGAAACAACTTTTCGTAACGCCAATTCTGCAATACAAGAATAAAGACGGCCTCAGTATTCGATCAATGTCGACCATATCAGCTGTTGAATTCGAAGACAAATCTGTTCAGGACTATCAATTCATCTTGGGTCGAAATTACCCCATTCAGTCCTCAAGAAAGAGCTCAAAATCAAGTGGCCAGAGTGGAAGTAGCTCGATCAGAATTAATGATCAAATTTTTGACGGCATTAAGCTCGACTTCAACCTCGGCGTAAGTGGATACACTTCACGCTATATTGGCAACGAAACAAACTTTAGTAATCCGCAACAACTCGCCTTTATTCGCACTACAAATAATCACATGAATAACGGCGGCATCAATAGCAGCTTGAGAATGACGATTCCAAGCAATGAGGAGCATGACATCGTGGCAGGGTGGAACGGTTCAAGTGCTCGCAGCCAAGACCGCCGTTTTCAAGTAGACAGCTACGCCAATAACTCTGGTGTGGACGAGAGTTTGCAAACTACAAAATCTATTGTCGACAATCTCGCCCTCTTTGCACAAGATGAATGGAAATTTCGCAAAAATTCATCGATCTATTTGGGCTTGCGTTGGGAAGGTGTCAGGGTCAAGAGTGAGGGTAATACCCAAACAAGCGTAGAAAACTCATCAAGCGTTTGGAGTCCTATTGCGCAAACACTGTGGCAGCTAAACGCAGAAAATACTGATCGTATTCGCTTCGGAATTTCAAGGACCTATAAAGCGCCACCGAACTTTTATTTGATTTCACCTAAATTTGTCGTGATCAATAATTCGGTGGAAAATCCAAGCTTACGCGGCAACCCTGCGCTTAAGCCAGAACTCGCTTGGTCTTTACAAAGCTCGTTCGAACACAATGACAAAGAGGAACTCAGCTACAGCATTAAGGCAGTGCTCCGAAAAATCAGTGACATTCATCGAATGCAACTTAGCTTTTCTGAGAACATCTGGTGGCGTCAGTACGTTAACTCCGGAGAAGGACTGTCGAAAGTTCTCAGCTTCGAAACGCAGTTCCCCTTAAAACGCTTCATCGCCGACGCACCCAAACTCGATTTCAATTTTTACGTTGGGCGTACTTGGTCGTCGGTATCATATCTGCCAAAGCCGGACAACCTGCTGGTACCAGGCAAACTCAGCGCCAATCTTGGCCTTGATTACCAGACCAAAGACCAAGTTTTCAATCTTGGCGGCAGCCTGCGCTACCAAGACGCAAATCCCATACTGATTAGCACCTTGCAACGCAATTTCAGCCATCCTTCTGTTGATCTTGACGTTTATGGGCTTTGGAAAGTGTCGACAAAGACCAAACTACGTCTCTCAATAGATAATATCCTCAAACGAAAACAAGTCAGCGCAAGCCAATACCTAGAGCCTCAAAGTACTACTTGGCGTTACAACGATACCAAGCCATATCGATACCTCAGGCTCAATTTTGAACATAGCTTTTAATTGAGAAAGTGTGGGTACCAAAGGCGCCTACACTTTTCAAAAAAATGGATGAAATCCTTATTTCATTGATAGCTCGTCTGTGTATACGGACGAGCATCTAACTTACTACCCCATTCCTTATTCGGTTTGGACTGCATCACAAATACTAATTCACCACCTGAGGTGATCTGATCATGCGTGATGAAATTACGATGCAAGGCTTGACCATTTAAACGCACACTGCCCACATACATATTCGCCTTACTCAGATTTTCTGCGCGTATCGCAAAGCGTTTTCCATTAGGAAGATTCAATACAGTTTTATCGAGGAAAGGGCGTCCGATGATGTACTCATTACTGCCAGGCGCCACAGGATAAAAACCAAAACTGGTGAACGCCAACCACGCTGACATCTGTCCTAAATCGTCGTTCCCGGACAAACCATCTGCTTTCGCTTGATACTGACTATCAACGATTTGTTGTAATCGAGCTTGGGTTTTCCATGGCGCGCCAAAATAGTTGTAGAGATAAGCAACGTGATGTGAGGGTTCATTGCCGTGTGCATAGTGACCGATCAAGCCCGAAATATCTTCCATGTGGGCATAGATTTTCTCATCAACTTTGGCGTCAAACACTTGGTCGATCTTAGCAATCGCAGCCACATCGCCGCCTAGCATAGAAATCAAGCCCGCATTATCGTGCGGCATATACCAAGAATATTGCCATGCACTGCCCTCGGTGTAATCACTACCAAAATTAGAGACCGCTGGGTCGAAAGGCACGCGGAATTCGCCATTGGCCTTACGGGCACGAATGAAGCCCGTTTTCACATCAAACACATTGCGATAATTCTGGGCACGCGCATAAAACTTTTTAGCGATATCGACCTTGCCCATTTTCTCGGCCATGCGTGCAATCGTCCAATCGTCAAAGGCATATTCGACTGTTTTAGATGCCGCTTCTGGTTCAAGATCGGTCGGCACGTAACCGTATTTCATGTAATGTTGCAAGCCGCCGTAAGGACCATACTCCGCGCTTTTCACCATGGCATTTAAGGCGGCGTCAGCATCAAAGTCATTGATGCCTTTCATATACAAATCGGCGATGACGGGCACTGCATGATATCCAATCATGCACCAAGTCTCCAAACCATGGAACTGCCACACAGGCAGGATGCCATCTGGGCTATACTGCTGCGAGGCGACTAAGGATTTCACGAAATCTGTATTACGTTGCGCGGGTTGAATCAAGCTTAGCAGAGGGTGCAATGCGCGGTATGTGTCCCACAAAGAGAAGGTCGAGTGGAAGCGATACCCGTTTGCTTGATGAACTTGATTATCAGGGCCGCGATATTGGCCGTCAATATCCATAAACAAGCTTGGGCCCATCATACTGTGATACAGCGCAGTGTAAGCCATCGTCCGCATCTCAGGCTTGGCTTCGATCTGAACAGCAGACAAAGCCTGATGCCAAGCATCGCTCGCCTTTTGTCTTTCCACTGCAAAATCCCAAGACGGCATTTCTTGAAGATTAGCGATCGCACCTTCTTCGCTGACTGCTGAGATCGCCACTTTAACCAACACAGTCTGATCCGTAGGCATACCAAAATCAAATGAAGCGACGATGGCCTTACCTTCTATTTTGACTTTATCCTTACCATTGCTGCCAGGCCCAGCGAAGCCACGGTACTCCACACCGTCTTCTCGGTTTTGGATGTCACGACTTAGGAACGGACGTGAAAATTGCATCGCAAAATACAGCTGACGACCAGGCGCCCAACCACGCGTCTCGCGCATACCGGTCACCAAGGTGTTACTGCGCACACGCATGCTCGACCACAAATTCTTTGTTTTGTAATCGTAAATACTGCTGCGCAAATCGACGATCATTCTGGCTTCTTCGCCCTTTGCATAACGATAGCGATGCAAGCCAACACGATCACTCGCCGTCAACTCAGCATCGATATCATGGTCGAGCAACTTCACCGAATAGTAACCAGGCTCCGCCTTTTCTTGTTGATGACTAAAGCGCGAACGATAGCCGCTATAGGCACGCTCTGGATAGCCAGGTTCCCATTTCGTTTCGCCGCTATAGGGCATCACCAAAATATCACCAAGATCAGAGTGACCCGTGCCAGAGAAATGCGTATGTGAAAAACCCAGAATGGAATCGTCTTCATAACGATAACCCGCTGCCCAAGGATAACTTTGTTTGAAGTGTCGCACTTGCGTATCGGGGCTCAACTGCACCATACCAAACGGTCGTGTCGCACCAGGGAAAGTGTGCCCATCTCCACCAGTTCCGATGAATACATTCACCGCGGCGACTGGACTATTTTTATCGGCAGCGCAGGCGCTGAAAGTCACACTACTACTCACCATCACGGTGAGCGCTACTAGCATAAATCGGCTTCGAGTTAACATGGAAATCCTTGAAAGAAGAAATGCATACGACACAGCCGCACGTTCGAACTACAAGTCGTCAGTACTGCTTTCACGCACTATCAGTTGTACTGCTAAAGTTTTATCGATTGCTTCGTCCTGCTCCTTGCGCAATAACATAGCGACACCTTCTGCGCCCAAGGCTTCCTTATCGACATGAATGCTGCTCAATGGCGGATTTGATTTAGCGGCGGCACTGATATTGTCAAAACCGACGATCGCAATATCATGCGGAATCTTCAAACCTGCTTCAAGGCAGGCCTGCATCGCGGTCAATGCCGTTGTATCGTTGTAGCAAAATACCGCATCGGGTGGTTGTGTCATGGCCAGCAGTTTCAACATCGCCTGTTTGACGCTGAGCTCTTCGTTGGCATGATGCGGTATCGCGATTTCTAATTCGGGATTCGCCAAAATTTTGGCGTCAAACAAGGCCTTACGAAAACCGTGAACTCGCTCTTGAATACTGTAATGGGCACTCGGGCCGCTCAACATCGCGATACGTTTACGTCCAGCTTGGATTAAATGACGTGTCGCCAAATAACCGCCAAGTCGATTGTCAGGGTTAATTGAGGTGTAATCTTGTAGGTGCATATCGATCAACACCAAGGGTTTTCCTGCCGCGCGAATCGCATGTAAGATTTCTGGCTCAAAAAAACCTGCACACAAAATCGCATCAGGCTGATGCAGACGTATCTGCTCCATGATGGGTTCAGCAGGCCCAATCGCGACAAAGGACAGTGCAATACCTTCACGGCGACATGCCGCTTCTGCGCCATGCAAGACTGGAGAAAAGAACGGACTACTCGATAAAGTATTGTGTTGGCGATGCAATAGAAAAGCGATGCGACGCACTCGCCCCACTTTCAGCTTAGATAAATCATAACCAAGTTCACGTGCCGCCGCGAACACACGAGCCCGCGTCGCTTCGGTTAAGCCACTCTGATTCTTCAAGGCGCGCGATATCGTGCCCAAAGACAGACCTGTCGATTTTGCAATATCGCGTATGGTGACACTCATTCCAACCCACTTTCAGCAAGACCTTGAGGGGAACGCCCCCTTCCATTCTAATAAACAAACTTTGCGGCTCAAGAGTAGCACTGAGCATGCGAAAGCCACAGCAGATATTAGTCTGTGCTGATTTTGTGGGTCAATCTACGAGGGGGATAAATGATGCAGTTTAGCTGTTTTAGTAAACAAGATCAGCAAACAATATGAAGCTTTGCTTGCCCTTTACAAATGTAAAAAAGATAATTTCGATGTCCTATTGAACTTGCGAAAAATTGCGCTGGCGAGGCGAACGCAACAACGACTGCGTCTGTTTTGCGTAAGTCCTATCTTACTTACATTTGGCGGAACTGATATTGATATGCCTGTGACACGGGCAACCACTCATCGGAATGTCGCATGCGTAGCGACAAGCCTCCATCAACGCGTTTCACTGAATCGATCGCGCCGAGTTGAATAATCGCACTGCGCGAAATCTGCCAAAACTGTTCCGGATTTAATTGCGACATGAGATCTTTAATCGTTGTGCGGATGTGCGCAGCAAATTGAGCGGTTTCCACTTTCGTGTATTTCGCGTCAGCACGAAACGCGAGCACTTCATTGATATCGATAAATTTGATTTGATTCGCGTGTGAAGCTTGAATCCAACGTAAAGCACTTTTGCGATTCTCAACGGTCAGTCCCGACATGTCGGAAGCTGCCGACGACAACTTCTCTTTCATTCTTTGAACGGTAAGCGCTAGCCGCGTCATATCGATTGGTTTGAGTAAATAATCAACGGCACCTTGTTCAAATGCATCAACCGCATATTCGTTGTACGCAGTCAGGAAAATGATATGTGCCTTATGCACAGAGAGTCGAGCGACATCGATACCCGATAAGCCTGGCATACGCACATCGAGAAAAGCGAAGTCTGGCTTTAGTTGATTCAGCGACTGCGCGGCAGAAATGCCATCCCCAAATTCACCAATAATCTCTAGCTCCGGCCAAGCATGAGCCAAAGCCGTTTTCAACTCGGTACGCAATATGAGTTCATCCTCTGCGATGATCGCAGTTGCCGTCATTATTTCTTCTCCTGTGTTTCCTCAATTGGGATGAGTACTGTCACTCGCAATCCTTTTTCCATATCACTTTCAAAGTTCAATTGCGCACGCTCTTCATACATTGCGCGCAAGCGTTCCTGGAGATTAAGTAGCCCCACACCCTCTCCAAGTTCTTGTGCGAAACCCGGTCCATTATCTTCTACGACGATAGTCAAACTTCGCGCATCTTGACACGCACGAATATGAATCATGCCACCATGAAGCTGCGGCTCTACCGCATGTTCTATCGCATTTTCAACCAAGGTCATCAGGCTCAATGGCGGAATCAAACAGCGCAAGGTATCGGGTGCTGCTTCTATTCTAAATCTCAATCGTTCACCCAAGCGTATCTGCATAATTTGTAAGTAAGCCTGGGCACGCTCAAGTTCTTGTCCCAAGCTTGTAGTCGGAGAACGCAGGTCTGGCATCGCCGCTCTTAAATAGGCAATCAAATGCGTCAACATTAGTTCTGAGGCTGCCGCATCTTGTCGAATCAATGCGCGTACATTTGCCAAGGTGTTATAGAGAAAGTGTGGTTCAATTTGTCCTTGCAGTGCAGCGAGTTTTGCTTCCAACAATTGTTTCTGCAATCGATGTTTGCGATGTTCTTGCTCGATGGCTAACTGTGTTCGACGAGTGACCTCAGCGCTTATCGTTCCCGGCAAAATAAAAACCAGAACAAAAATCGCCAATATCGATGGCACCAACCAACCAGGGTGCGGAGCGATCTTTGGTTGCCATAGAAATTGCTGCACTTTAATCGCAATGAGACCTGCCAAAAGAAAGCCAACTGAAAGCGCAAACCAGCGCATCCATGATTGCTCCAGCGCCCGCCAAAACATTACTAAATTGAGTGCCCATTTACACAGCACAAAACAGATCAGGATTGCGCACAAATCCGCCATAACGGGATGGCGATGCCACAGCAAACTCAAACCGATCAATGGGATCACGCACAAGATTGGAACAAGCGCCCAATCTTGCTTAAAAACCCATTGCTTTGTTTTGTCCGTGTGTTCAGGCACATCAAATGACGACACTTCGCTCATCGATCAACACTCAAGGTCAGAGGATCAACAGGAAGCGCATTCATTTCTGCATTGATTCGACCGGAGATAGAATGGCTTGCAGGATAAACAGCTAGCCTCAAGTCACCAAATTCAAAGCGACCATAGCCACTCATCCCAAATCCTAGTTCCATTTTCACCGCTGACGAGGGCACCAGAAAATTCATCTTCGCAGAGACAAAACAATCATTGGCTTGCTCAGTCAGACGAAGTCTTTGTTTAGCTATCTCGTTTTTCTCATCGAAGAATCGTATCCAGACATCCTTGCTCTCTAGTTTGCCTTCTTGCGAATACCTAAATGCAACAAGCATTTCTTGATTTTGAAGATGCCCCACATTTACCGTTTTAGTTATCGCACCAAACTCGTCATCCGAAACGCCGTCATTTTTATCGGGGCCTACCAGCATAAAGCAAGCGGTCGTGCACTCATCGATTTCTGGGGCAGAAAATCCAGTCTTATAAGCCTTACCCAAATTCCCATGAGAAACCCAACCTTCTGGGATTTTGACCTCGCTCTCGTCCGCTTTTGATATGTTGGCGGAGATAGCAACCAAGATCGCTACCAATACTATTTTCCAATTTTTCATACGTGTCCTTCAGCTCTGAAGTGACTTCTTAAGAGAAGCGAAGTAAGTGCTTCATTCATCTAAAGCAAGCGCTAAGGCATCGGTAGAACTCAAGGGCCCCACGCTCTCTAACTTTTTCACCAAAGGATCGCGTTGCACCATCTTTGGCATGTCTTGAGATTTACCAACCAGTTGAAACATCAACCGTCCTAACTCCAGCGTGCCCAGCCCCTGCATTCCCATCCCGACTTCCATATGCGTTGCTCCAACTGGAACTATCGTAGTCATGAATGACGGTGATAATTTATCTTTGAGGATCGTGTCATCATCCGCGAAAATTTCCGTTTGCTGAGAAAACAATTCCCCATTCTTTCCAAAGTAACGAAGCCACACATCTTTATGTTCTAAGGGACCAGTACCACGCAAGAAAATAGAAAAGACAGCTTTCTTTCCTTGTAGTTTACTCACGTCGACCACCTTCGTAATTGCCACAAAGTCGGAATCCGAAGCGTTTGAATTTGATCGCAGTACAAATCGTCGATAACTTGAGCCAGGAGGGTTCACGAAGCTCAATTCATACTTACCCTTACTTGATGTATGTAATTCCCATCCTTTGGGTAAATTCGTTTTCGTATCGTCCGCAAACGATGTATTTGCAGCGATAGCAACCAATACAGCACTCATGACCATTTTCCACTGTTTCATCATTTCACCTTTCCAAGTTTGTTGAATGATGTTGGGCAGTGTATGCATAGGGCGAAGTCAATTCGATATGGATGCGATTAGCGCTGGTTTTTGAACGATGGATATCGGATCTGCTGCGATAAGTGATCGCAACAGCCCGATTATAGAAGGGAAAATAAAGATAAGCTAAGACTTAAGACAGGTAATTGACGTCAAACTTAGTCGCGTATGCTTTCCAAAGCACTAGGCAAGAACTTAGCAATCGTTGCTAATAACTCGTCTTCTGCTACGGGCTTGCTAAGGTAGGCATTGCACCCCGACCAGCTGCCGCGGAATTTGTCGATCATAGAGGACTTGCTAGTCAGCATGACGACTGCCGTCGATTTGGTTTTAGCGTTACCTTTGATGCGTTTGCAAACTTCATAGCCATCGATGCCAGGCATCATGATATCGAGGAAAATACAGGTGTATTTTTTCTGGTTGGCCTTTTCAATTGCTTGTTCCCCGGTTTCCGCGAAATCAACGTCAAACTGAAATGGCGAGAGCTTAATTCGCATAAAGGCCCGTACCGTAGCGCTGTCGTCGACGACCAAGACCGATTCCCGGTTGGCGATAGGCGCAACGGCAGCCACAGGCTTAAGCTTTTGATCGGTAGAACGACGTAGGCTGGTTCCATCCCATTGGCTTGACGCTTGTGTTGCACGACGATTGCGTTCCTGCAAGGCGACTTGCATGACTTCATCTAATTTTTCAAACAAACGCATCCAGTGGATAGGTTTAGGAACGAAGGGCCATGGTGTCTCTACCGGAGTTCGTCCAATCACCACCGCTGGGGAATGTGCATTGGGGACACCAATATCGTGCTTCGCGAGCTCCTCTAAGGCTTCTGGATTATCGGCGTTTATTAGGTAAATATCAGCGCGAACATCTCCCGTTTCAGGCTCAACATAAGACATCTCGCGCCGGCTCGTGAGTCGGAATGTCGATGTCAGCATACTTTTTTCGGCGTCGGTAAATCCGCGCATTTCTAATACAAAACGATGGCTACCCTTTACGGATGCCACCATGGAGCTGGACTGGGTCATTGTGAACGTGTAAACCTTATTTTTCCTCCCAATTTCTCATCGGAAATTTTAGGGAGAGATTCTTGCAATCTGTGACAAGATCATACAATAAAGCAGTGATGCCGCAAAAAAAACGCGCATAAAAGTCATGCTTTTACACGCGAATTAACCTATCGCAACAGTTTTACAACTTTTTCACAACACGCGAGTGGTCTTAGGGCTTATTTTTATTTAAATAGAGAAACAAATTCCCTAACAGCATGGGCCGGATTCTCGCTGTTATACACATTGCTAATGGCGGCAACCAAATCAGCACCACCTTCAACCAGAGGTTTTGCTAGAACCGGAGACATACCACCAATGACCACTATTGGAAGTGGTATTATCAATCGGGCGCGAGCAACAATATCAACAGGAGTAGTGACCGGATATTGTTTCACCACCGAAGGGTAAAAACCACCAAAGGCGACATAACTGGCCTGTTGCTTACAGGCATTCTCAGCCAAGACCAGTTCTCCATAGCACGAAGCACCAATGATTTTTGCTTTACCCAATAAACTACGCGCTTGAGCCACACTCATATCTGTGCCACCAACATGGACGCCGTCGGCGTCAAGCTCTGTGCATAAGTCGATATGATCATTGATAATCAAAGGCACTTGATAGTGGCGACAAAGTTTCAACAGGGCCTGCGCCTGTTCAAATCGTAAAGCGGCTGACGCGGTCTTATGCCGATACTGCAACAGTGAAACACCCGCTTGCAACGCTTGCTCAGTGACGGCAAGTAGGCGTTCAGTATCATCCCAATTAGGCGTCACCAAGTACAGTCCTGACTGCCAAGCCAATTTATGTTCGAATTCTTTCTTCATTTTATTTACCTTAAGCAGATCTAAACCGCTGCGGTATACGTTGGCCGTCAGCAATCTGAAACGCACTTGCCAAGCTCATTTGCGTGTATTCCTGGGCGTCGAACAAACTCTGTTGCATCGATTTCCCTAGCGCTAGATGTGCGGAGATCGCGGCAGCCAAAGTGCATCCACTGCCATGAAACTGTGCGGCCAAGCGCGGCCAACTCCACTGCACTTCCTGCTGCGGATGATCGCTTGAGAACCAACGGTTGATGACCACTTCGTCATCGGCATGTCCACCTTTGAGTAATACATCGCGACAACTACCGCCGAGCAAAGACATGGCCTTTTGCGCACTCGTCAAGCCATGCGGCGCAAGCTTGGCGAGCTCGGGCAAGTTGGGCGTCAAAAGACTGGCACGATCAATCAGAGGCGCCATCGCAAAGCAAGCATCATCGAGTGATAAGAGATTGCCACGACCACTACCAAGAACGGTATCTAATACAATCGGAAGATCTCGATTCTCGAAACGCTTTTGCTGCTGAAGTTCATCGATCAAACTGGCGATGACTTCTGCGTTTTCGCGATGACCGACTATACCCAACTTCACCGCACGAATCGGCATACATGAAATCAAAGCACGGGCCTGCGCTTCGATGATGCTCGATGCAATCGGATGCACCGCGTACACCTGATTATTATCTTGGACGGTGAGCGCGGTAATTATCGGCAGCGCATGAGCGCCTTGCGCAGCGATCGCTTCGATGTCTGCTTGTATTCCGGCACCGCCGCTGGGGTCATGCCCTGCAAATACCAAGACACAAGCGCGATTGGTGTCAACCATCATAGCGCCACGCGACCGGCCATAGGCGAAGAAGGAGAAGCCACGAACTTCCGCGCGATCCGCCCTGCGAGAAAAGCTTCACGCCCCGCTTCTACTGCCAAGCCCATGGCACGTGCCATCCTGATCGGATCACGCGCACCTGCAATCGCGGTGTTCATCAAGACACCATCGCATCCCAGCTCCATCGCAATCGCTGCATCCGATGCTGTACCGACACCGGCATCGACAATGATGGGCACCTTCGCTTGTTCGATAATGAGCGAGAGATTCCATGGATTTAAGATGCCCATGCCGGAACCAATTAGGGAGGCGAGCGGCATCACTGCCACGCAACCAATGTCTTCTAACATGCGTGCCTGAATCGGGTCATCACTGCAATAGACCATCACGTCAAAGCCATCTTTAACTAAGACTTTTGCGGCTTCCAAGGTTTCCGGCATATTCGGAAACAAGGTCTTTTCATCGCCGAGCACTTCAAGCTTACATAGTTTGTGGCCGCCCAATAACTCACGCCCGAGCTGCAGGGTGTAGATCGCATCTTTGGCGTTATAACACCCGGCCGTATTTGGCAGGATGGTGTACTTCGATGGTGGAACAACGTCGAGCAAACTAGGCGCATTCGGATCTTGTCCAATGTTCACACGTCGAATTGCCACCGTAATGATTTCCGCGCCACTCGCTTCAGTTGCGAGCCGCGTTTGCTCGAGATCTTTGTACTTACCACTACCCACCAACAAACGCGATTGGTAGGTTTTGCCTGCAATCGTCAGGCCATTTGGTTTTGTTTCTGTTGTCATGATTTTTCCTAATTAATCTTGTCGGATCGGTAGCTATCCTCCACCGATGGCCCTAACCACATCCACTTGATCACCATGGCTCAACCTATGCTTGGGCCATAAAGACCGGCTAATTACTTGGCGATTCACCGCCACAGCGATGGCTTGATTTCCAATATTGAGTTCGGTGATCAAATGTTGTAAGCATGCCTCTGGAGACAAGGTGCGAGGCTCACCATTGAGTTGTATTTCCATATTACGATCTAGGATTTTTTATAAATCTCAGCACCGGTTTTAACAAACTCGATCGCCTTAACTTCCATTCCTTTTTTCAAAGCTTCGATTTCGCTGATGCCTTGGTTCGCTGCATAGTCGCGCACTTCTTGCGTGATTTTCATGGAGCAAAAATGGGGGCCGCACATGGAGCAGAAGTGCGCCACTTTGGCAGAATCTTTAGGCAGAGTTTCGTCATGAAATTCACGTGCACGATCTGGGTCTAGTCCAATATTGAATTGATCTTCCCAACGGAATTCGAAGCGTGCTTTTGATAGCGCATTGTCACGAATCTGCGCGCCTAGATGTCCTTTCGCCAGGTCGGCAGCGTGGGCAGCGATCTTGTAAGTGATGATACCTTCTTTGACGTCCGCTTTATTCGGCAAACCCAGATGTTCTTTCGGTGTGACGTAACACAGCATCGCCGTACCGTACCACCCAATTTGTGCGGCGCCTATGCCCGACGTGATGTGATCGTAACCTGGCGCGATATCAGTGGTTAGCGGACCCAGCGTATAGAACGGTGCCTCGTGACACTGCTCTAATTGCAGGTCCATGTTCTCTTTGATCATATGCATCGGAACATGGCCAGGACCTTCGATCATGACTTGAACATCGTGCTTCCACGCGACTTGCGTCAATTCACCAAGCGTTTTCAATTCACCCAATTGCGCTTCATCATTAGCATCGTAAATCGAGCCCGGACGCAGACCATCACCAAGCGAAAAGGA
>CANHZI010000113.1 GCA_947464955.1 Oxalobacteraceae bacterium | reverse complement strand
TTGCCTCCATATCCTGCTTTGTGGCACATTGCTGCTTATGAAAGCAAGTTTTACTAATTCATTAAAAACGCAAGAGATATCAGCGAACCGTTTCGCTGGTTTTTGGGTTTTTATACAGCTTCGTTAGGCATCAAGCATTCAGATGCGCCCTCTCATTATCATTATCATTAGCAGCGCACGCAACCCTAAACTTTTCGTTCTCAAGAAAGATGGATACGACACCGTGAAAATCACACCTACACCGATCAGTGCGGCAATTGCTGGAGTCTTCACAGGCATAGTCATGCCTATACTTTGGTCCCACTTTGGCAACGACACCATGAGTTTGGTGGTGGCATTCCTGCTTGTGGTGGTTCTTCCAGCGCATGCATTTGTAGTTGGCTTCAGTTATGGCCAGACTGCCAATGCAAGAGCATTAGACACCGCGCTAATCAAGCGCGTCGGCTCTTGGCTCGGTGCAATTGCAATTGTTATGGCCATTGCGCAGGCTTTCCGAGCGTAGCGCGAACAACCCTCGTCTATCAGCTATCAGTTGGACGTCCAGTTTGAAAAGCGCCACTCGACATCGATGACGAATGATCGCTCTACGCGAACGCCAAAATAGCAGCGTCTACGCTTGTTGATTCCACGTTAACCTGATAATCAGCGATTGTTCTTGTCAATTCTTTTTTCGGGTTAAATAGGTGCTACCAAGACATCGCCTCCCACCCCACCAAAATCCGTCCAAGTACTACCAGCACAATACACAGCAGTAGGTGAAGCACAGGGCCGATGATGAGTAGCGTGCCATGGCCTGTACCCACATTGAAGACCACCAGAATCGTAAAGAAGACAGCGATTCCCGAAAAGAGACTACTGGCGATACAAAGCCAAGTGAATCTCCTTTTGCCGCTCGCTTCCTCTAGTCTTTGATGTAACACCGCACGCCGAAAATGCAGCGCGCACACAGATGCCAATACGAAGTTGAGAAGCAAAGTGAAGTAGATCGTGATGTCGCTAGATTCCATAATTTGATCGTTGTGTACTGTCGTTTCTTCCGAGCCGCTTTCGCGTGACTATCTATTTCGTGGCCAAGTTTCGAATTCTATCAACGCCCTAGTCGATCAACAAAACGTTTCTGCCACCCACTCGCCACCGCCGGGCGCCATACCAACCAACATTGTTCGAGGCAATCTTGATTCGATTCCTTATTGTTTGATCGAATGTCAATCGCAAACAAATTCGGATCGTCTAGCGCGAAGTCGGGTAAATAGGCCAATGCCTGGCCGCGCTGTACTAGGCTCAAGAGTAGTTGTAAATCTTCGACCCAAAAGCGAATTTTTCGTGGTGCTTGCTGGTCTTTCCATCCGTCTGAGCGCACGCCGCGATCGATGCCGCAAAATAAAGAACGATCTGGGCTGGCAAAATCGTAAGCTAGCACATCGTTCATCTTGAGTTTGATCGACTTCTTCTTACGACTTTGTAGGCTGAGATGCGCTGATAAAGAATGGGCGGTGCTGGCGCATAACTTCATTGTAAAACTACCGAGTGAAATAGCTTCTAATCCGTAGGCTAACGTATTGCTAATCGCGGCCTGGGTGACAAGAGCGAAGTCGGCAGCACCTTTGTTGAGCGCGTTGATGGCGGCATCTTCAAATTGCGAGCTGAAGGCAATACCGCTACCCGGGAATTGGGTTTGCAACATAGTGGATAAATGCACGCCGGAATGCCACTGCAAAATGGCTGGCCCGACAATGCGGCAATGAATCTGCTGAGCTTCACCCCGAAATTCGGCTTCGGTTTGGTTCGCTAAACTCACCAGTTGTTCGGCTCGTCGCAGCAAGGCTTCACCTTCGGGATTCAGTCGTAAGCTCCGGCCGATGCGGTCGAATAGTGGCGTGTTAAGAGAGACCTCAAGCCGTTTCATGGCCTTAGAAAGTGCAGAGGGGCTTTGGAATAACTCCACAGACGCAGAACGAATATTGGCATGACGCGCAATAACAAGAAATGCCCGTAAGTCGCAGATTTCCATCATTTCTCCTTCTGCCCTGATTCCAATAAGTGCACAGCTATGGATTTTAAGTTGCTTTTTGGTCGACAGCAAACGGAATATCATGATGCATTGTTTCGATGCAGTGACTTTAAAGCTAGGCGATGTACACATGAACACAACTCTTTTTTCAGTAGCAAGGGCGATATGCCTCACATTACTTCTTGCTTTGTCTTGCACCAGCGAGGCGCAGCAATCTATTCCATCACCATCACCAGCACCAGCACCAGCACCAGCCCCAGCGCAGGCAGCGGCAGCTAGTTGGGGCAAACATGGCATGGTCGTGTTTGGCGGTAGAACAGCTTTGTTTGCTTCCCACATGCCAATGTTCCATGCGCCGCATGATCTTCAAGTGCTTATTCAATTCCATTTGGCTGACACCAAGGTGCATGATGAATTAGCGCAAGCGCTAACAAACAAATCACAGTTTTGGTCCTTGGACCCAGAAGACTTTGACTTACAAAGACTTTCGCCCGCTCACACCACGCCGCTAAGAAAATTCAGCGCGAATTTCTTCGAAGGGCATTTCGAACGTGGCGGTCAACAACGCTACGTCAGTCATACCGTCATCGTCGACAAGGTCATGATGTTTAGACGCCTCAGGATGGAAAACAAAACCGAAACGCTAGGGCACTATCACGTGATCGGACAAGGCAAGGAACGATTCCTCGTCAAAGAAATTGATCGACGCCCGGATTTCGATGTGATTTTTAAACTGAATGAATTCACCAAACCGAACTTACCCAAGATCGTTAAGCTTCCCGCTACTAGCCTTGCGTTTCCCGAGGCATCAAGCTTGAAGAAACCCCTGTTGAGTGCGAAGAATACGCATCGCAGCCCTGGTGTGGTTTTGTATTTCGAAACTGAGGATTTGCGGTAGAAGGATCATATCTCTTCGCGCGGTCGATAATGAGGACTGAAGGTGGAGCTTATCGACTAAGCGCATTTCCGAAGATGTCGGCAGAAACTATCCCAATAATCGCTGCGCCAAATGCGCACAGGATTGCCGAGTGCTGGTGATTTAGCTATGATTGTCTCCACTCACTGGAGCGCACAATCATGCGATTTATACCTAAGCCTCATAGCGAGTTCAAGTTGCGGTGGCAAGGCGATGTTTTTGTGGTTGAGTACATCGATACCTGGAACGATATTACTGCACGTGATTTGCTGACGCAGGCCAAACCAATGTGGCAAGAACATGGACCACGGGCATGGGGGCTATTAAGTGATGCCCGCGCATGGACGGGCGCCACGCCCGAAGCGATCGAAGCTTGGTGGGATTTTTTCGAATCAGGTGTACAGCACGGTATGATCGCCTTCACTGGTTTGCTACCCTCTGAATTACACGTGCGTTTGGTCGATACTTTGTCGCAACGAGCGATGCAATTGGTCCCTTACGAACGCAGTTCAGACATGGAATCTGCCTATGCGTGGTTGTCGCAGCACGGGATAAAATCGGACCTGTAGTATTCGCGACTGCTTGTCTTTCCACTTTTGCCAGGCAAAGCTTGGTAGAATCCAAGCAACTTGTAGTGATGCTTTTGCGGAGTTTTAGTAATACATGCTATGGGTGCAGTAAGATCATTTCATATAAATCGAGGTAAACATGGAAAGATGCATTCGATGTGACGGAGAAATGGAAAAAGGCTTCGTGATTGATAACGGTGACTATAACGTTGCCAGTCAGGCTACATGGGCAAGTGGAGATCCCAATACTTCGTTCTGGCGTACGTCTGCCGTCAAATCCGAAAGTAAGAAAATGCCTGTCGTTACCTACCGTTGTCAAAGTTGCGGTCGCCTTGAATCCTACGCACATGACGTTTCTTAACTCCTGTGGTAGACCTCAAAACATGCGCGATTACGATTTGCTAATCCCACCGCCGGGCCTCGTCTACTACGGTGAACAACCTTAACTTGACAATGAAAACTATGCAAAAACTATCTCGAATTTTTTGTCTGTCGTTTCTTCTATTCTTGCCCATGATTTCGTTCGCTGGCACACTGACAGTGAATGATCTTTCAGGCGACGATTGTTCATTTGTTGACGAAGAGAACCAAGTGGAAACAATGGGGTATTGGCGGCGTCATCCACCATTTGTAGGCTATCGCAAAGGTGAAACACTTCTTGCTGGAGGGGACGGGACCTGTGTTCTCGGTTTTCCAGCATCAAAAGATGGTCGTGCCTTGATTTCTGTGAACGGAAAAAAGCTGGCTGTTTTTCCATTTCAGGATGCGCTTGCTTCTACTACACGTTACAAATCCAAAGATGGAAAGGTATTAGTCGAATTAAAGACGACTGGTACCGAGAGCACTTGCGAACCAGGGGCTGACACGTGCTGCGGTGACTATACTTTCGTCACAATGACGGTCCATCTGAATGGAATGAAATCATCAGTTCGAGCAGTGACTTATAATGGTGGATAGATTTCTTTTTGCGGCCGAGGCCGGTTGATCAATTGGTATGCGGGTCAGCAGCAATTCTTAGATGGTCGCATTTTCAATCCTCCGTTATGGCTTCGTATAAACCAGAAAATATTCCCAAGCCCGACAATGGTTTAAGTGTTCTGATCTCGATGTGATTTTAAACTGAATGAATTCGTCGAGCCGAGCATACCTTAAACCATTAAACTTCCCGCCGCTAGCCCCGCGTTTCACTAAGCATCAAGTTTGAAGGGCCACTTGTTGAGCGCAAAGAATAAGCATCGCAATCATGATGTGGTTTTGTATTTCGAAACAGAGGACTCGCAATAAATCCTTGCTCAGCTCTATTCGTATGCCCTCGTCATTAAATTCATCAGCAGAAATTTTGTGGAGTCTAGTCGACGGCTGCTGAGCAAGTATCACTCTTTGGATACGTGTGAAAGACCTTAATGCTAGCTTCCCAATGTTGAACTGTATGTTTGTATAGTTCAACAAAATTAGCCCAATCAGAGTAAGGCTTGCGAGCGGGTTGAAACCGCGTTGCTCAATTTACATGTTTGTGTTAACTTCGGTTTCTTTCACTTCAAAACACCTTGGTTGTCTATGGAATCATGTAATCCACCAACTTTTATCACGCTTGATGTTGATATCGTCTCGGAAGAAGACTTGACGCCCTTGGCAAATTATTTTGAAGAGCCTGCATTTGTTCTTAGAAATCAACGCGTAGATAGTCTGTACTATTTGAGTCTAGAACCATGCTGGTTTAGCGAGCAAGAAAAGACGCCAGAAAACTGCGCCAAATTTTTTGTAGAAGAGATTGCTAAGCTTCCTAATGAACTCAAAGAATTATGGAGCAGAGCAAAGTCAAAAACGTTTAATTTTGGTTTTGAAAGTGGTAATGTGCAGCCGTACTATAAAAGCGAGATATCGCTAGAGACTCTAGCGAAAGTGGTGGCTGTAGGCGCTAGCTTCATTATTACGATTTATCAAATTTCAACTCCGAAAGAAGAATGCACTCAAATTGAAGGAAGCAACTAACATGACTTTCGAAAGTGGCGCGCGACCTAGCGCTCCCCCCAATTATACTGATTGGGGCGCTTGCCTCTCAAATCTGCGTTGGCGGTCTATATGACCCTCACTCGCCTACTGTTCCTGCTCGCAATTGCTCACATAGCTGTCTGGGTGAATGCTAAGGAAATCGGAATCACGACTGTGGATGGTCTGATCGCCGCGACGCCAGACGCAAGAAACTTGAAGGTTTCCGCCTCCGGTTCGTTGGAAACCAACGGCCCAGAGTATCGTGCACAGCTAGTTCAACTTGATCAAGATTATCCGTATCAACAGATCCTAATATTCCGAATGGCATCGAACGGTGAGTACGTTCTGGCAGACCAATCGAAACAGATGGACTACATGGGTGGAAGTGGCAATTGGAAAGTGCAGAGTCTTGAGTTTCGCGATACCAGCCTGTTCGTTACATTCGGCGGACACTGGCACCAGTGTTCTCATTCGTATACGAGTCAGTTCAGGCTTCAATATGGAGCATTGCATGAAGTCGGGGTTGAGTCATGGGAGGAAAATGTCGAACGCAATCTCGTCGTCCGGTCAAGCATGAACTTTTTAACCGGCAAGGCCTACTCGATTAGCGGCAGCATCAATAAAAAGTACACAACCGAAAGAGGAAAGAAGCGGCAGTATAGAATTGAGCAGCAGCGCCGCCCTTTTTCGAAATTTGACGGCAGTCCTTATCACCTGCCTTACTACAAAGAACACCCAGTCTGCTAATGATCTCCCAGAAACAGACGGCTAAGCCCACATTTAATCAGACCCGCCCAAGCTTTTTGGAACATGGCGGTTAACTCAAGACTTAGATGGCTCCACATAGACTGAGGTAAGCATGGAAAGATGCATTCGATGTGACGGAGAAATGGAAGAAGGCTTCGTGATTGATAAAGGTGACTATAACTTTGCCAGTCAGGCTCAATGGGCGAGTGGTGGTCCTGAAACTTCGTTCTGGGGGATCGCCTATGACGCTGTTGAATTTACACCTTAGCCAGCTATGAGAATTTTCAGAATATTGTTGTTTACCTTAGTTGTGGCGCTAGCTTGGAGATTTTGGGAGCTTCAATCGTATGTCGGGGTCTTACCGGCAAGCATCGAAGTCACAGACACCTTGGCAATTGACGGTCAAAGCGGCTTTCGCGAAGGCTGTGGTGCTGCTGTATTTAGGCTGTCGAAGGACACTGCCGAAAGTATCAAAAAGAATCCCCTCGCCACGCTTGCGAATGCACGGCAAGCGCGAAATGACGGCAGCGCCAATCACGCGTTCAGTGAATGGATTGAAACACCGCATAAAGTAACTGACGATGGATTAAGCTTGAAAGATCGATGGCTCAACGGCATCCACTGCGCCAAGTTACCGGGCGAGCTTGCAAGCTCAATTTATCGTGCACTTGAGGCGCCAGGTTCCTATTATGCGACCGACGCTGAGGGAGGTCTGATAGTTATTCCAGAGGCAGATTTGATCGTATTCTCATATGAAGGCTAGTGTGGACTTTTTGAGTTGGATAACAGTATCTACGAGACCTTAGACCGGTCTAGCCGTACATTCATACGAAGCTTAGTGTGAAATGCTTGCTAAAAACAACATCAAAAGCGATGCGCTGAAGTTATTATCCGCCACGGGCCAAATTTATACACACATCTAATATGCACAGATTAATCTTTGTCACTTGTTTCGCTATTATTCTTTGTGGGTGTGAGCGAACGATTTTTACTGACACCGAGAAAATCGCGAAGTTTGAGCAACTTTGCAAAGAGCAAGCCTCAGAGCAAATTTCTGAAAACTCCGCTGACGGTAGCGCGATCTTGAGTGGTGATGGTCAAGTATCTACTTTGTCCGATTGGTCTGTAAGTGATGAATTTAGGCCCACGAATGAACCATTGGGCTCGGCAAAACTTTCTGTTTTGGACCTTGAATATTCGCCAGCCTACTTACTTAGAGACTTATTCTCTGGATATGATCCGCTGCGTGAAGTGGTTTTCCTTCGAGGTCCAACCGGAACAAATCCGTCCATTCCTGAAGCCTGTCGCATCACACATTACTTGAGTGTAAAAAGCAAAGAAGAAAGTGAGGCGGCATTTCTCAATCTCTGTGACCTCAAGACGATTACAAAATTCGATGAAAACATTCGGTACTACATTGGACGTGCTTATGGTGAGATAGACGCATATGAAATTAGGAAATTCGTTTTTTATGTGAAAGACAGGAAGAATGGCAGAATATTGGCTGAACAGCGCTCTTATCAATTGCTAATGGGTGGAATGATGTTGCAGGAAAACCGTATCCGCCTCGGATGGGGGAGTTCTCAAGGCGTGAGAACTTGCAAGTTAACTCCACCAGATCAATTCGTTAAGCGGGTTTTTCGCTAACGAGCCAACGAGAAAGAAATCATGTTCGGACTATTCAAGAACAAAGAAGTACCAAATAACGAATATAGCAAAGGACTGTCAGAGATTAGAGCAAATTACCCATTCTCACGCTGGGCAGAGAGCGGCCTTGAGCAATACACAGAAAAAGCATGTCCGTTTTTTGTGAAGATATTTGATAGTCTGATCGATGAGCTAGCCATTCAAGGCGATCAAGCCTCTGAGGAGAAAAAGCTTGCCGCATTCCAGAAAGCTGTCGAAGCACTCAACAAATTAAATGAGAAAGACGACAGCCTAATAGAAACTGGGGAACGAGAGGATCTATGCGAACTCTGTAACCGGATTGCGGTAGCAGCTGGTCTGGACCCATTGAAGTACGGAGATGGCGAAGGTCCTGCGAGTATTTGGCGCGATTGGTAGGGTGATCAAAAAGTTTATTAGAGCGTCAGCCGCGTAATTGCACAATTAAACAATTGGATTGAGCTTTATTGACTTTGAGCAGCATACAATCCAATCAAAGGGAGCAGGAAGTGTTTGGAGAATTATGTTCTTGGCGTCAGTCTAATGTGTTCGCGAAATCGAATGTGCGATTACGCTTTGCTAATTGCACCGACAGATTCTAATCAAATTTTGTGTTGAGGAAATCATAGTGACATTCGAGCTAGAAAGAGTTAGTCAAGAGAGAGCGCATGAACTTGAAAGAATGGCTTCTATGACTGTTTTCTATTTCAATCGAACGATACTGATCGATCGTGAGCGTGATTTAATCTTTTTGGATTTAGGGGGAAAGGGTGATCAGCCCAAAGAGAGAAATGAGCCCCCGAACTATTGGTGCCTCATCTACAAAGGGGAAAGTGTCAGGTTGACTAGTCGCGAGCGCTTTGAACGTGTTTCGGATGTTGATTACATCTATGCGGAGTTAGAGACATTTTCTACGCCGTTGTCATTAAAAAATCAGCTTTTTGAAGTACAGGAAACCATAATCGAAGCGTTTGCAAGCTATTATAGTTTGGGACTCAAAAGAACTATGTCCGCGAGCGTGCAGTTTCCCCCAGTTGTTTTTCGATGAATCGGTTGACTCAAACTCCAAGCGATCTGATCAATAGGCGACAAGGGAAGTAAATCATCTGAAATAAAAGACGGTCATATTGGCTAGTCGCATCAATTTCTACCCCCGTTTTTGAGCGACTTCTAGCAATTCAAATGCGGTGATATCCCCTTTCAAATTCTTTGTGATGTCCAATTAAGCAAAACACTCACTCCACTCTAACGACGAGATTGTTTTCAACACCAGATACCGCCTATGAAATATTTCTTCTTTGTTGCGTTCATTCTGTTCAGCAAAAATTCGTTCGCCAATGATATCGATGTAAAGATTAGTTTAGACCACAACCACAAGAAAGGCTTGTGGGTCTCACTTCGATTACATAATACGACGAATGATATTGCCTGTTTGAGCGCGAAATATGCGGGCTTGAACGGTTATATCCGCGCGCCCGTTTTTCAGGTGAAGCGAAATGGAACCACTTTAGACTTTGATTCAGCATCTGACGATGATGATGGAAGCGTGGGGGGACGAGTACTCATCAAACTCCTACCAAAATCCAGCGTGACCACAACAGTAAACCTATCCGACATGTATGATTTTTCTAAGCCGGGGGATTATGAGATTCAGTATGGGTATGCGAGCACGGAACTCTGTCCAAATATGACTGCTTTCTTCATGAAGTCAAACACGCTTTTATTTAGAACCCCAGCAGCGGATAAGGCATCAAGAATCAACAAAAGATGAAGCGATTTTGGGTGAGATTGACAAAGTGTGATCGCCCTTTCAGTAGAGGAATTGATATGAATGTCTTCAGATGCTTATTTTTAGCCATCGCACTTTTGTCATTTGATTCGAAAGCCCAAGATATTCGGTATCGAACGACATTGGTGATAATTCCATGTGCTGAGCACGTATGTCTAAAAATCTTAACCTTGAATCATTCCGCTAGACCGATGTATTTTCCACCTGGTGAGCGATTGGTTGAAATTAGAAACTCAAAGGGAAAGAAAATTCATTTAAATGGACCCATTGTTGAATCCCCGATGGTGGAATTTTCCGAATACCAAAAAATTGAGAAAGGCGAAGTTCGTGAAGAAATGCTCGATTTAAGTCGTTCATACCAGATTGCGAATCATGGTTGGTACACCGTCCATGTGAGCAATTCATACTTTGATCGTGAGCAAGAAAGAAGCTATAAAAGACCTGATTCTGTTGTCAGATTTTTGGTCAAGTGAGTAGCGCCAAGCGTTAAATCAAAAAATGAGAGTGCTGCGATAATTGCGCACGGTGTTTAAACTAGGAAACTTCACTCCACCCTAACCGCAATCTCATTCCCCAAACCAGCCCGATTCCCTGCATAGTCTGCCGCATACACGCGTATCTTGTAGTCACCGGCTGGTAAGTCTTTGATCTTCCAATACTTGATCACCGCGTGGCCGCTCTTGATTCCATTGCTGATGTTGTACAAGAAGCGGGTGGTGGCGCTGCCGTGTACGGTGATGCCGCTGTTTTCTGCGTAGGCGACTTTGACGGCTTCTTCGTCGGTGGGTAGCAGATTAAAACGTATCGTGACTTGTGGGTTTTCATAGCCAGCTAAGGGTGTGCCATCGCTTTTGAAGACTTGATAGCCGAGCTCGTATAAACCTAAGCGGCGGCGTTCGGCATTGCCGTCGGCTTGGTCGAAGGCGTCGACGATAATGCTGACTTCTTCTAGGCTGCGTGGTATCAAAATCGGCTCTTCAAGATCGTGGGTGTTGTTCTTGCTGGGTAGGTTGTTGAGCTTGCCGCGTTTGGATTGTGCATGTGCCTTACTTGGCGCGTGGCCCAAGATGCGGCCATCTTTGTCGGCAATGTCGATGTGGTTGATCTGTGGTGCCACGCTGTCTTGGAAGCCAGCAAACTTGAGCGATAAGGGGTTCACAACTTCGCCTTCTGGCGCATAGTTCAGATGAACGTGGTACATGCTATTGATAGTACCTACCGTTTCTCCGACGGCAAATCGTGTACCACGTTGCACCCGCACCTGTTGCAGTTTGCCGCTGCTGTCTTTAATCAGCTGGAACTTTTGCGGGTTGAGTACCGCTTCTTTGTGTGTGCGTCCGACCTTCATGTGAATGTAAGAAAATTTGCTGATGCGCATGCCTTCGTTAATCGTGCCCGCTGCCCATGTTGATGTCGGTGAGCTGACTTTTTCATTGCGCACTGCCACTACACTCTCACCCATATCGCCTTGCACATCGAGGCCGCGATGAAAGTGATCACGACTTTCGCCTTGATAGTTGCCACGCACTTCACCAATGGTGCCGACGACTTCATGGGGCTGGTCTTGCGGTAGTAAAGGCCAAGGCATATTGCCTGCTTCAGCTTTAGCTTCGACGAGTATTGCTGCAGGGTTAACCAAAGTTGATTTGCTCTTCGATGGGGCGTCGGTTTTCGCTTTGATGCGATGGACGCGATTTTTTGCGCTATCGCTCACCAGTAATTCACCGTCGGCGGTTACCGCGATTGCCGCTGGGCTTTGTGCGCGTGGACTGGTGTCGTCACCCGCAACGATGTCGATATCGACACCCGTCAAGCCACGGCTTTCGCCAGTAGGCGCGATTTGTAATAAGCGGCCATGCGATAGCTCACCGACATACAAGTAGTCGTCATGTGTAATCGCTAAACCCATCGGTCTGCGCATCAAGGCGTTTTGATCTTCTTTGGCACTGAACAAGAGCGTGCTGACTTCACCTGCGGTGGTGATTTTACGCACCGCGTTATTGCGTGTGTCGGCAACGATAATCTCGTTTTTACTGTTGACGACGACATTGGTCGGCGTATCGAACAAAGCATTGCTACCTACGCCATCTTGATACCCTGGACCATCACCGCCAGCGAGTGTGATCACTTGGCCGTCGGTTTTGATGACGCGGATTTTATCGTTATAGGTATCGCCTACAATTAATTCGCCTTGCTTGTTGATGGCGATGCCAATCGGCCCATTGAATTGCGCTTGTGCGGCGGCACCATCGCGATAGCCAGCAAGTCCAGTACCCGCCACGGTGCTGACTTTGCCCTCAGGCGTGATTTTGCGAATTGCGTGGTTGGCAGTGTCGGCTACAAACACATTGCCATGGCTATCGATAGCCAATGCAGATGGGGTATTGAAACGCGCGCCTCGATTGTCTTTGGCGTCGACTGGGCTATCAACGAAGCCTTCTTCGCCGCCCGCAAATACTTCCACCTTACCTTCTTTGTTGATGCGCAAAATACGATTGTGGTCACCGGCATCGGCGATATAAGTATTGCCTTTACGGTCAAATACGATACCAAAGGCATCACTCCACTCACTGGCTTGGGCGACATTATTGCCTGCCACTACAGAAAATTGGTGCGCATAGGTGCTGACTTCGGCTTCCCAGGTCATGGTGGTCGGTACCGGTTTCTTGGCGAAGATACGTTTGAGTGGTGTTGGGTTTTCAGTTGGTGAGAGATACCAAACGGTGGCGCCAGTGAGTGCCGCACAAACAGTTGCAAGAATTAAGCCGGGAAGACGTAGGCGCATAACAATTATTCCAAAAACATCATTTCATCAATAGCGCGTCGAAAACGCCCAAGGCGCGCAGCATATCAAGCACGAAAAATTGTGCAAGCATTTTCTTTATAGGACTTACGCAAAATAGACGCTTGCGCCGTTGTTGTCACCTCGCCCACTGCCTTCGCAGGGGCAGGTCAAGCAAATGTGCTGTCTTCGGCGGCACGCCCCAGACTAAGGCATTCGAGGGCAAGCTCTAGCTAGCTCCATTTTGCGTAAGTTCTATTTATACAGAATCATCTGCGTCGATCATGCCGCTTTCGGCATGAATCGTGAGGATTTTGGAATAGTCGAAAAAATTTCCACTTGTGCCTGCGGTTTTCTCGAAACTTATTGTCATAATGCAGGTCAACATAGGCTGGTACATATGCCCAAAGGTATAGGCATCATTGCTCTTAGAATGTTCAGTTCCAGATTTCAATCGTAAAGGAAATAAGCATGCATCGTTCTCAACCCAAGATGTGGAAGAAAGTGGTCCGTCCTTTGGCCATCGTCTTAGGCATCAGTGCCGCTTACAGTGTGGCGGCGCTCTCTCTCGCACCCGACGACAACGGCGCTAAGCCAGCGAAGCCGCAGTTTTATAACGGCCAAGCTCAAGTTGTACCCGCTTTTCAAGACAAGACCAAGTGGATTAGGCAAGAGTTGTGGGTGGAGACCGAATTTGATAGCGATGCTGATGGCAAGCGCGATCGTGTCCACGTAGACGTGACTCGCCCGTATCAAACCGATACTGAAGGCCTGAAAGTGGCCGTGGTTTACGAGTCTTCGCCCTATTTTGCGGGGACCATGAAAAACCAAAAAATGTGGGACGTTAAACATGAACTCGGCACCGCCCCACCACCGCGCCCAGTGAATGAGCAAGCGAAGTTTATTCCGGTACGTCCAGAAATTGCCAAGACCGAAATCGAGACTTGGGTACCACGTGGTTTCGCCGTAGTGCATTCCGAAGCGCCCGGCACAGGCTTATCGGAAGGCTGCCCGACAGTCGGCGGCGCACCTGAAGAATTAGCGCCGAAAGCGGTGATCGATTGGCTCAATGGTCGTGCCAAGGGCTATACCAGTCGTGATGGCAATGAAGAAGTCAAAGCGAGCTGGTCTACCGGTAAGGTCGGCATGACCGGTACCTCATATAACGGCACCATTCCACTCGCCGCTGCCACCACAGGCGTGCCCGGTTTGGAAGCGATTATCCCGATTGCGCCGAATACGTCTTACTACCACTACTATCGCAGCAATGGTTTGATACGCCATCCTGGTGGCTATTTGGGTGAAGATGTCGATCAATTGTATGACTTCATCTATAGCGGCGCGCCTGAGAAACGCGAGTACTGTAATAAGACCATCCGCGACGGCAAAATGATGGCGGGCTTTGATCGCTTGCGAGGTGACTACAATGATTTCTGGGCTGAGCGCGATTTACTGACCAAGATTAAAGGCGTGAAGGCAGCGACCCTGTTGGCGCATGGCCAACATGATTGGAACGTGATGCCTGAACATTCTATTCGCATCTACGAAGCCTTGAAAAAGCAAGGCACGCCTGCGCAATTGTATTTGCATCATGGTGGCCACGGCGGCCCCCCACCGATGGAAATGCGTAATCGTTGGTTCTCACACTATTTGTATGGGGTCGATAATGGGGTAGAGAAAGATGCGCGCGCCATGATCATGCGTGAGGGGGCAGAACGCGGTACGCCTCCAACCCCTTATTTAGATTTTCCGAACCCTGAAGCAAGCGCCGTGCAACTCTTCCTCGGTGCTGGTGGCAATACGGCAGGGGCATTGAGTAGCAATAAACCGGCCAAGTTCAGTATTGAAAAGCTGGTCGACAACGTGGAGTTCGCCGGTGGCGTCTTGGCCAGCACGGAACAATCTCCGCATCGTTTGATCTATGCGACGCCAGAGTTGAAGGACGCTCTGCATATGTCAGGTACGCCCGTGATTCAATTGCGGGTGGCGGCAAATCGCGCTGCTGCTAATTTGTCGGTATGGTTGGTGACCCTGCCTTTCGATGGTAAGGCAGTGGGGTCCGCCGGGCAGATGGGCGTTGTGTCGCGAGCTTGGGCCGATCCGCAAAACGCCGCGTCTCTCACTAAAGGCGGTAATTACGATTCGAAGAAACCGGGTGTCGCATTAACGCCAGGCCAATTCGTCGATTTACGTTTTGATTTGCAACCAGGTGATCGCATCATTCCGGCAGGTAAACGTTTGGCCCTGATGATTTTCTCCAGCGACCGCGACTTTACCTTGTGGCCGAAGGCGGGCACCGAGTTACAAGTCGATTTGGCGAAAAGTTCTTTGAGCTTCCCGGTAGTGGGCGGACAAGCAAATTGGAAAGCGGCCGTCGAGTAAGCGATTTATTGACACCAATCTCGTTGGATTTGTGAAAAAGGCATTATCTGTGGTGGATAATGCCTTTTTTGCTTGTAAGGTGGGGGCGCCGCAAATTGCTGGTTACAATAGCAAACTTGTCATAAGCGGCCAGCCTTGGATGAGAGGGCGACAGTTGGAGATTGCCTTTCGGAAAAGTGTGCCTGGATTTGATCCCTATTTTTGAGGTCTTAATCCCAGTACTCTCGTCAATAAGCTTGGTCGATGTCATGCTCTTGCTTCATCTATAGCGAATTCCACATGTTTTTTGCAGGCACCAATAATTCTGATCTTCCGCGTCTTCGAGCATCCTCCGTGATAGGAATTGCCTCGTCGAAATGGTGGAAAATCGTCTCCGTTGTCTGCGTTATTTGGTTTTTGTTTGCCGTCTTAGCGGCGGTCGCCAATTTCTTTGATTTGCGCATGCTGGGGATGAAAGCAAGTATCCCAGAGCAAATCCAATTGTTCGTCGTTTTATTGTCACCCAAGATTATCGTCAGCTGTTACCTCGCCATTTACTACGAGCGACATCAGGATGAGGTGTTGCGTGCCAGGGCCATGTTTGGCATTTTCTTTTGGTTGATGTTGGTATTCTTACCCATCAATTTCTTGTTCGAAGGTTTCTTTGTGGTGGTCCGGCGAGATCCTGCTTTACTCAGCTGGAATTCAGTCGTCGATAGCATCTCGCCGATGTCGCTATGGTTAAACATGGTCTTGATCAACTTCGCTTACTCGATGCAGTTGGCTTACTCCTTTTGGCGCA
>CANHZI010000112.1 GCA_947464955.1 Oxalobacteraceae bacterium | reverse complement strand
GCATATAAAGAATACTCTTTCATCACCTTTACATTTTTAGGTGTGATCGTCACGACTCTAGCTGGCCTAGAAGCGGCGTTCAAATTTGAATCCCGTGGTGCAGAACTCAATTTGTTGGCAGCGAGTTGCCATTCCACCGTGAGAAAGACCGACGCCACTTGGTATAAACAAGTTGGTATCGCAAGCAATCTCAATGATCAAGTTTCAGGTGCGATGGCGCTCATCGAATTGCAAGATACGAAGCTTAGCGAAATTCAAGAAAAGGCAGCCAGCAGTGGCGTCAACGTCACCTTAGAGATACGCAAGCTATATCGAAATAGTGAGGCGCCTTATTCTGAGAGTGGCCAATCGCCTGATCGACCATATGCCGCTTAATGAGGAAGCGGTTATGGTAAACAATTTGCGAGACTACAAATCCTCCGCTGTCGCATTTCTCGAGGCCGCGGCCGCTGGTAATGTAGAAAAGGCTTTTGAGATAGTGGCCCCTCATTTCCTTCATCACAATCCTTACTTTAAGTCAGATGCCACTTCCTTAAAGCTAGGCATGGCAGAAAACGCGGGTCTTCATCCCGATAAAGTCTTCGAGGTACAAAGTGTCATTGGTGAAGGAGAGATGGTGACGGTACATTCTCGCATTTGCATGCCATCACGCAGTCTCACGGTCGCTGTTGTACACATCTTTCGTTTTGAAGACGGCAAGTTAGCGGAATTGTGGGATATCGCGCAAGCTGTTCCAGAGCAGATGATTAACGAGCTTGGGATGTTTTGAAGTTGTTGCTTAATGCCGAATTGGTGCCAAATCCTATTCGATTGCACTGCCGCCATGTTTTATATGAGTTCATCATTTTGTTGCTACACAAGGGACGCACGAAACATCACTGACTCATTAGAAATAACAGCGTAGTATCAGATCTATGTCAATCCATACTTGGTGCTTAAGGCATTCGTTGGTGAGGCGCTCCTCAAAACCGCTCTCGACCTAGTCTGGGTGAGTCGACGATCTCTTGGGGCTATAACTACGAAAGCCTTATTGTGAAAATTGGGTGTTGAGAAAGTCGCTTATCTTCTTTGGCCTCTGTTAGAAGGTCAACTAAGCTGTCTATTTGACGACTTTAAGTTTGATTGAGTACTCCGAAATGATATTGTTTTGAGTTTCTGCTAGTTCTGCAATTTCTCTGTCTGTTATGGCACCGGATCGATACGCTTCAAGATATTTAGGGACGGGCATAAAGACGACCTCTGTGATCCGCATATCCACATGCCAATATTTTGCAAGTTGAGAATTCGCGACATCTAATTTTTCCCATTCATCACATTTGGAACGATCAAAGAGTGTCATCAAATTTGGGGTGATCGCCCTCACATGGGTCGGGTCATCGAGGAAATTATCGTGTCGAGGGTGGGGCACATTTATTTGAATAATCGCATCATGGCGACATACCCGATATAACTCTTGAATAATGCCTTTAAAAGTCTCAACCGTTGCACCCAGGTGTTCGAGCACATGATTGAGATAGATCTCTGAAACGGAGTCATTTTCGAAGGGCCACGGGAAGGTCTCAAGGTCAACCACGAGGTCGGGAGAACATTCAGCAAATTTGTCAACGTTCAAATAGCCGCTCAACTTATTGTATCCACAACCGAGATTTAGTTTTAAGTCGTCCATAGTTTTATTAGATGAATCTGGCTTTGATTTGAATAGGGAGAACATTTTCTTAGTATCCTTTATGCGTAATTTTGTATTGCCTACATAGTCGAAGCAGCATGATATATGACGCCAAGTTGTTCTATCAACTTGCGCATCTGGCATTTGTATTCAAGTGCATATTCTACAGAATGTAGCGTATTATCATAAGCAGAGATGTTGACTTATTTTGTGCCCAAGCTCTCGTTGGTAATTATGATGTGTCTGTGAAACACGTGGTCTATGCGAGTCATGCTATTCAATACCGTAGAGTTAACTGAAATTTCAACAAATATTTCTGAAAATCTTGGACGTCTCACGTTAAAAAATCCTGTCTTAACTGGCTCAGTAAAAAAATTTCGGGGCAGCGTACTCTTGCCCCGCGATGAGATGAATGGTTTAGCGAAGTCTTGCTAACATTGTGAGCGGAATGCGTGACCGCTGCGCGCTTTCTTCAAGAAAGCGTCGGCACTGTTCTTGATAATTTCTCACCCTCCAAAGAATTCATGAGTTTCTCCGTCGTCTGGTTCAAACGCGACTTGCGTGTGCACGATCATGCTCCTCTGCGGGCTGCGGCCGAGCGCGGCCCTTTATTGTGTTTATACATCCTTGAGCCGTCTTTGTGGCAGCAGCCGGATTACGCTGTGCAGCATTATCAATTCCTGAGAGAGAGTTTAAGGGACCTGGCACTCCAGTTCCGTGAGTGCGGGGCGCATCTACAGCTGGCGGTTGGTGAGGTGGTCGAAGTATTTGAGCGCTTACGCTGCGACGCACCCGAGCTCGGAACCTTGACCCATATTTTCTCGCATGAAGAAACTGGCAACGCCCACACCTTTGCACGTGATCTTTCCTTGGGACGATGGTGCCGACAACATGGCGTCCATTGGCAAGAATTTGCGCAACATGGTGTAGTTCGTCGCTTAGCTTCACGCGATCATTGGGATAAAGCCTGGTTCGCACACATGGGAGGCGAGATCTTGGCCGCCCCTACATCGATGAGCTTGCCCGGGCTCAGCCTACCGTGGGTGAAACAACAGTGGCCCGAGCCACATCAAATGAAATTAGTTGGCTTTGATACCGCACGACGCCAACAAGGCGGCCGCATGATCGCCTTGGAGGTGTTCGACGAGTTTTTGGATAAACGTAGTCATTGGTATCGTGGTGGGATTTCATCTCCATTGAGCGCGCCAACAGCCTGTTCGCGTTTATCTCCTTATCTGGCATTGGGTTGCCTGAGCATGCGCGAAGTTGTACAGGCTACAGAGAACAAAATGAGCGAGCTTTTGAGCAGTGACGATCCTCTTCACGAGCGCCATGCGAAAGGTTTAGGCTCCTTCATTAGCCGTTTGCATTGGCATTGTCACTTCATACAAAAATTGGAATCGGAGCCCGCGATGGAGATGCAAAATCTGCATCGAGGATATGATGGATTGCGTGAAGGTGAGTGGAATCAAACGCATTTTGAGGCATTAGTAGAAGGTCGTACTGGGTGGCCTTTGGTTGATGCTTGCGTCGCCATGTTGCGTGAGACGGGTTGGATCAATTTTCGGATGCGCGCCATGTTAGTCTCTGTGGCGTCCTATGCGCTATGGCTACATTGGCGGCCAGTTGGCCTATGGTTGGCCCGTCAATTCCTAGATTATGAGCCTGGTATTCATTGGAGTCAGATGCAGATGCAAGCGGGTACCACGGGCATCAACGCGACGCGCGTGTACAACCCAATGAAACAAGCGCAAGACCATGATCCGCAAGGCCAATTTGTGCGACGTTGGTTGCCTGCCATGCGGCGCGTGCCAGACAGTTTTTTGTTTCAGCCTTGGTTAATGCCTTTGGAATTGCAGCAGCAATGCGGAGTGCGTGTGGGAGTCGAGATACCTATTCCTATCGTTGACTTTGAAGCCGCAACGCGACTTGCTAAAGCACGAGTTCATGCTTTGCGTGCCGATAAGTCAGTGAAAGCTGCAAAGCTGGCGATTGTGGAAAAACATGGTTCACGTTTGCATAGAGGGACGAAGAGAAGCACGAATCTGGGCAAGAAGTCTGCAAGCACACCTTCGATAACGAAGAGTAAAGCATCGCTGTCCCTCCAGCAAAGCCTAGACCTCTAATTAATAGACTTACAGAAGAATAGGAAAAACATTTGAACTCCAAGTCAAACACCATCGTATTTTGGTTTCGCTGTGACCTTCGTTTGCATGATCATCCAGCTTTACAGAAGGCTTTGGATATCGTACGCAACGCACGATCCGGCCTTGATGCTGGTACGGCTGCAAGCAAGGATACGCGATTTCTGCCAATAATTTGTCTGCCCGATTTTTTAGAAGAGAGCGCCTGGGGATTTTCGCGAATGAGTGCCTTACGTCGATATTGGTATTTGAGCGCGGTGCGTGACCTAGCAGAACAGTTTGATAATTTAGCTTGCCCTGTGTTGATCTGCCCCGAATCTGCAACTACAGCCTTGCCGCGATTGGCACAGAGTCTCAATATCACTGAAGTCGTTTGCGAAGAAATCGCAGCGCCGTTTGAACAGGAAGAAGTCACCGCATTGCGAGCTTCGGGTTTGTTGGTCACTACGGTGTGGCAAAGCAGCTTGTTGGACCCCGCTGATCTACCTTGGATTAGCGCCGAGCTACCGGCGGTTTTTACTGAGTTTCGGCAAATGGTAGAGCGCGCGAAAATTCTACCACCTAAACCGATTGCAGTACCGACGAGCTTCCCACCTCGGCCAGAGTTAGATATTCCCGCCCATTTACAGCTTACGCTTGATCAACTCGTGATAACCGAGCCGACGCCCGAACCACGCTCTTCATTTGCAATTGGATCTGGATTGTTTAATGGGGGAGAGCGCGCTGCTTTGTCTCATCTAAATCGGTATTTGAACGATCGCCTACCCCACACCTACAAGCAGACGCGAAATCAACTCATGGGGCTAGATTATTCGAGTAAATGGTCACCATGGTTAGCCACTGGTGCACTATCCGCAAGGAAGATCTTCGCCGAGCTAAAGAAATTTGAGGCACATCATGGCGCTAATGATGGCAGTTATTGGTTATGGTTTGAATTATTGTGGCGCGATTACTTTCGATTTTTACATGTGCAGTACGGTCTACAACTATACCGAGCACGTGGTTTGCATGATGGCCCTTTGCCTGACAAGAGTGCACATCGTGTAGAGGTTTTTCAGCGCTGGTGCGATGGCGAAACCGGTGAAGCATTGATTGATGCCGCGATGCGCGAATTGAAATCGACTGGGTATTTAAGTAATCGCTTACGCCAAGTGGTGGCAAGCTATTTCATTTATCAATTGCATGGTGACTGGCGTGCTGGCGCTGCATGGTTTGAAGCTCAGCTCCTCGACTACGATGTGTATAGCAATCAGGGGAATTGGCTATACATCGCAGGGCGCGGCACCGATCCTCGCGGCGGTCGCATTTTCAATGTGCAAAAACAAGTACACGATCGTGACCGAGATGGCGTGTATCGACGGACTTGGGGAACTTTATAGTGTAGGTTTTGGGTAATCAGATATTGAATGCGATCGACAGATTCAGCATCCTCGGCTATGCTTTTTGTTCACATGATTTCGAAAGCGATTGATGTTGAGTATCCGAGAAGCTGAGGTGAGTGACGCGCAGCGTTTGAGTCTCCTCGCAGAGACGACATTTCGCGCAACTTTTGCGGCGAGCAATACGGCCGACGATATGGAATCGCATTGCCGCAATACTTATAGCGTCGCCATACAAACGGCCGAAATCGAGAACCCAAAGATGATGACGATCTTGGTTGAAGATGATCAGCAACTTGCGGCTTATGCGCAACTGCGTTTTGATCAAGTGCCAGACTGCATTGCCGATAAAACTGCCGCCGAAATTCAACGCCTTTACGTGGTAGATGCTTGGCACGGGCAAGGCGTCGCGCAAGCCTTGATGAACGCATGTTTAGAAGCAATTGCAGGACGTGGCTTGAAAACGGTGTGGCTTGGTGTTTGGGAACACAATCCTAGAGCAATCAAGTTCTATCAGAAATTTGGGTTTGCGGAAGTTGGTGAACATGTGTTTCCCGTGGGGAGCGACCCGCAGCGCGATCTGGTTCTGGCGAAGACTATTTAAAGACTAGACATTCCCTACTCAACGTGGACGCTTCCATACGAGATTAAACCTGATAGCACGAGCCACGCGAATCTGCTTGCATACTTCAATCAGTCTGCCTACAATAGCTACGGGTGCTCATCCATGTGGATGAACAGGTAAAGCGAAGGTCGGGCCGCCTCGCATTTATTTGATCATGCGTATGGAAAAACTCTCTCTAGCCACGTTGCTGGCGATGGTGGCGAGCTACTTCGCTACTTTCTTCATTCATCTCTTCATTATTCTTCAACTCTTTCGTTTTGTCAGAGAACAAATGTTTCTTTGGGCTTTTTCGCGCAAATGGGAGATTTCAATTGGCGTGTTTGTGGTCGCGTTTGAATTGCGCCCAGGTTTGCAGGATGCGCATAAACAAAACATGTTGGCGCTCGATTTTGATCAAGATGGGATAGGGCGATTCGTCGACACGGTGCAGGCATTTTGTAAGTTGCTGTAGTTATTCCTGTTTGATGTTGGCCCTTACTTGTTTTTCGCATGTCGACATAGCAAAGCATTCTTTGGGCAAGACCCGCGTCGCGCCTTAAGATAGCAGACTATTTTTGATATAGCAGTTTGTCAGACCATGAAAAATTCCCTAAACAATCACAACGAAAACGCCAATGTCAGTGCCGAAGAACTCGATCAACAATGGGCGGATCTGCTGTCACCGACCCGTCGCAGTTGGTTGCGACGCGGAGGTGTAGCCGCTGCAGTAGGTTTAGCTGGCATTGGTGAGGCTTTCGCTCAGCAAGCAGGTCTTGGTGTGAATAGTGCAAATGGTGTGAAAGCGCAGAAAAGCCCATGGGGCGAGGATACAGATAAAGAGCCGACACCGCAGCCTCTCAGTGTCCGCCCCGGTGAGAAAAAGCTGCCGACGAAACCTCGCGCTTATACCGACATCAAGAGCTACCACGCCCATATTTATTTTGACGAAGATAATTATCAAAAAGCCGCACTACTCAGAAAGTAGGCGGCCGAGCGTTTTCATGTTGAACTTGGCAATTGGAATTTGGAACCACGTGGACCCCACGTCACGCCTTCTTTCTATTTTGGTTTTAGCACTGAGCAACTCTCTGTCATTGTGCCTTGGCTGCAGTTGAACAGCTTAGGGTTGACGATACTGATACACCCGAATACGGAAGACCCGCGTGCCGATCATCTGTATTACACCTTGTGGGTCAATCGTTCGCAGCCAGTGAATGCCTACGCCATGAAAAAACCCGGGCCAGGTGAACCTAAAGTCGAACAGATTTTTCCGAATACGCATCCTAGCGTCAACATCGAAACCTAAGTAATGGTGTGCTTGATTGAACGGGAGAGCTATGCCAAGTCGGCCTCTACTTGTTCGGCGATGCTGTTCCATTCTTCATCGCTGAAAAGTCGCGAGCGCGTATGAAAGGCTTTACCGGTATTACCTTCAAGTGAAAACGTGCCGCCATGGCCATCAATCACGTCGAGGATGAGTTGCGTATGCTTCCAGTATTCATATTGCTGCTTGCCGATATAGAACGGCACACCGTCGAGCTCTCCTAGTTTGACATCGTAGGGGCCAATCGTAAGGTCAGTGGGCAAGTAGCAGTTGGCAGCGCTGTTGTCGCAACAGCCGCCAGATTGGTGGAACATGATTTCACCATACTCGGCTTTGAGCTGGGCGATTAATTCCAATGCCGCAGCAGTGGCAATGACGCGCTCGACCATGAGGATTTCCTTCGATGGATTTTTAAATGAAAGTAGGGATAGATCGCTCTATCCCTTTTACCCTTCTTACAATCAGAAGAAGCCTAGTTTGTTTTCGCTATAACTGACCAACAAATTCTTTGTTTGCTGATAGTGATCGAGCATCATCTTATGCGTTTCACGACCGATGCCTGATTCTTTATATCCACCGAAGGCCGCATGTGCAGGATAGGCGTGGTAGCAGTTGGTCCAAACGCGGCCAGCTTTGATGGCGCGTCCCATACGATAGGCGACATTACCGTTACGACTCCAGACACCAGCGCCAAGGCCGTATAAAGTGTCGTTCGCGATCGCTAAGGCTTCTGCCTCATCTTTGAAGGTGGTGATTGCTAACACGGGGCCAAAAATCTCTTCTTGGAAAATGCGCATTTTGTTGTGACCTTTGAAGAGTGTTGGCTGTACATAATAGCCACCTTCTAAATCGCCGCCCAAATGCGCTTGCGCACCACCTGTCAATACTTCAGCGCCTTCTTGTTTGCCGAGATCGAGGTAAGACAGAATTTTCGTCAATTGTTCTTTCGACGCTTGTGCACCCATCATGCTATCGGTATCGAGTGGGTTAGCATGTTTGATGGCGGCCACACGTTTCAAGACACGCTCCATGAATTTGTCGTAAATGCTTTCATGGATCAAAGCACGCGATGGGCAGGTGCAGACCTCACCTTGGTTGAAAGCGAATAAGACCAAACCTTCGATGGCTTTATCGAGGAAAGCATCGTCTTTATCCATCACATCAGCGAAGAAGATATTGGGTGATTTGCCACCTAATTCTAATGTCGCAGGAATCAGATTGTTGGCGGCTGCTTGCGCAATGACGCGACCAGTCGAAGTTGAGCCTGTAAAGGCGATCTTCGCGATACGTTTGCTATTGGCCAGTGGCATACCTGCTTCCCGACCAAAACCGTTGACGATGTTTAATACACCGGGAGGCAACAAGTCAGCAATCAGATCAACCAAAATTAAAATAGAAATCGGTGTTGATTCCGCTGGTTTTAAAACCACACAATTTCCTGCACCAAGAGCAGGTGCCAGCTTCCATGCCGCCATCAAAATCGGGAAGTTCCACGGAATGATCTGACCAACCACACCCAGCGGTTCGTGGTAGTGGTACGCGACTGTGTTTTCATCGAGATCCGATAAAGCACCTTCTTGTGCGCGCACGCAGCCAGCGAAGTAACGGAAATGGTCGACAGTTAAAGGAATGTCTGCGTTCAAAGTTTCGCGTATGGCTTTGCCATTATCGACAGTCTCGGCGTAGGCTAAGAGTTCGAGATTCGCCTCAATGCGGTCAGCAATTTTGAGCAAAATATTGGCACGCGTTGCTGCCGGTGTTTTACCCCAAGCGTCGGACGCTGCGTGCGCTGCATCCAAGGCGAGTTCAATATCTTCCGCCGTGGAGCGCGCTGCTTGCGTGTAAACTTTGCCGCTAATCGGTGTGATGACATCAAAGTATTGTCCCTTGACTGGTGCAGTCCATTTGCCGCCAATGAAGTTGTCATAGTGGGCTTTGTATTGAATCAGGGCGCCTGCAGAACCTGGGGCTTGATAAATCATGTCTGTCTCCTTGTTGGAATCGAATGGGATGTTGTGCAACACTTTTTGCGTTGTCAGTGCATCTTTTTGCAAGAGCTGTGCCAACTTCTGTGATCAACAGTAAAGAAGTCCTAAGTGTTCAAGCTATGTTGCAATGCACATCACTATGCCAATCAAACAAAGTAGGAAAATTTTTTTGCGCAGCCGCAGGCGACCTTGCCGTGCTTGAGGAGGATTTCTATTTGTGCAAGCCCGAATCGAACGCGGACAGGTGTCACATTTTGTGACAGTCCTGATGTGAATTTTTGTGACAGCGCAAAGACCTGTCACATTTAGTCTGCTTGGCCATGAAAAATGCAAGACAGTTTCGGTTATAGTGAGGCATACAAAACCGCTTGCGCATTCCATATCAGAGACGAAATAGTCCTTTGCGCAAGTGAAGGAGACATTATGCGTCAACACGCCATCTTACCCGCGCCGCATCTCAAGCAGGCGCGTTTGCAAATGATCGAGCAAGGCATCGACCCGCGCGCCGATATCGATCGCCGTGTTGCCCAATCGTGGCAGCGTAGTTTTCTGGCAGGGCTCTCCCCGCGTGGCCAAGTGCATTGCGAAGATAATCTCAGCGCCTCGAATTTACGTCATGCGCGCGATTTCAATCATGATTTAATCAGTCATTCCGAGCCTGTAATCGAATATTTATTTGAACAGGTTAAACATAGCCATAGCATGGTGATTTTGGCGGATGCGCAAGGTGTCTTGATGCACACGCTTGGCGATTTAGATTTCTTGAATAAGGCCGATCGCGTCGCCCTCAAATGCGGTGCTTCGTGGGCAGAAAATCAACGTGGCACGAATGCGATTGGCACTGCCTTGGCCGAAGGGAATGAAATCGAGATACACGGCGCAGAACATTATCTCGAACCGAATGAATTTCTCACTTGTGCAGCGGCGCCTATCTTGTCCGCACAAGGACAGCTAATGGGCATCCTCGATATTTCAGGTGATCATCGTAGCCGCCATCCTCATACTTTGGGCCTCGTGTCGACTGCAGCGCAGATGATAGAAAACAGTATGGTGCTCAGCGCGGGGCAGCATCAAGTCTTGCTGCAATTACATACCCGTGCCGAAGGCATAGGCTCGGTGGCGCAAGCAGTTCTGGCATTTTCTGAAGATGGGTATTTGCTCGGTGCGAATCGTAAAGGCCTGAGTCTGCTGCAACTACAGTATGCCGATATGCGCGCCGTGCATTGGTCGCAATTATTTGAATCGAGTTTTGAACAGATGTTGGCGCAACAACTGCGTCAAGTCACGTCGAGCACTGCGTTGCGCACGAAGCGCGGTCTAGACCTGTTCGCGCAAATTCATCCGAATTCTTTGATGCATCGGTTTCAAACCGTACATAGTTTTGCATCGCGCCAAGCAAAGACACCGTCCACCACTGTCGATCAGCGGTGGCAAACTGCCTTAGATAAAGCCTGTCGTGTGATCGATAAGGGTATCCCGCTATTAGTGACGGGAGAATCAGGCGTCGGTAAAGAAGTATTTGCGAATGCGGTGCATGCCGGTTCGGCGCGGGCTGATCAACATTTTGTGGCCGTCAATTGTGCCGCGATACCTGAGCACTTAATTGAAGCCGAGTTATTCGGCTATGTGGCAGGCGCCTTTACTGGTGCCAGTCGGCAGGGAGCACAAGGGCGCATTCGAGAAGCGCATGGTGGCACACTGTTTTTAGACGAGATTGGCGATATGCCTTTAGCACTACAAACGCGACTGTTACGTGTGCTCCAAGAACGCAAAATTACCCCGCTAGGCAGCAGCACCGCCATCGCAGTTGACTTCAACTTGATCTGCGCAACGCATCAAGCTTTGAAGCAGCGCGTAAGCCAAGGCCTATTTCGTGAAGATTTGTTCTACCGCATTAATGGCTTGCAGCTAGCATTACCGTCGCTCCGTGAGCGTAGTGATTTTGCCCCTCTTTGCTCACGAATTCTGCGTGAACTCGCGCCACATCAGCAGCTCTACATTGCGCCAGAGTTAATGGGGGCCTTGCGTCAATTTGCATGGCCAGGCAATCTACGCCAACTCCATCATTGCTTGCGCACCGCAGTTGCCCTGTTAGACCACGATGAAACTTGTATCGACTGGCAGCATTTGGCTGGCGATCTCGTACAAGATCTGGGTCGACTAGTAAGTGGGCAATCGGTTTGCGAAAAGCAGGAGCTGAAAGCGGAACTGCAAAGTGCAAGCAGCTCGACTACGCCAGTGCTATTCGAAGCAGAGGAGGGCGAGCAAGCAATCCACAATCTTCGTGCCTTGTCACTACAAATGATAGAACAAGCGCTGGTCGCTACCAATGGCAATGTATCCGCCGCGGCCCGCAGATTAGGAATCAGTCGCCAGACCATGTATAGGAAAATGCAGGAACGGCAGAGTTAGTTGAGGCTGCTGTGTCTTGTACATTCGTCTCGATTCCTACTGGACTGGAATTGACCCATGGATTTCTACTATCCTATTTTCGTAGGATCTTGAACATGGAAAATTTGCCTATCAATTTGCATGCGATACAGCGCAGATAGCAAATCGGACTGTGTGACTATTCCCTGCAGTTGTTTCTGATTATTCAAGATAGGAACAGAGTGTAGACCAAGGTCGGTAAACAGGACAACGAGCTCTAGGACATCGGACTCAACATAACAGGTGCTCACGCTCGTGTTCATGATGTGTCCTGCGACTTGTGCTTGGCTCCCTGTTAGCTCTTGCGCACCATCGAGAAAATGGCGTAATCGCAAATCGAAGTCATGATAGATATCTAAACCAGCATGTTTGAGAAAGTCAATCAAACTAATGGTGCCGATCACTTTTCGGGTTTCGTCAATGACGGGAATGGACTTTATTTTGTGAGTGCGTAGCAATTGCCAACACTGCTTGAGATCTGTTTCAAATGTGACTGTGATTAGATGCCGCGACATGATGTCACCGCAGCTCGCTGTTCCATGTCGACGGCGGTGTGCCTGTATTTCGGTTTTGGTGATAAGGTTTTTTAAATCACTACGACTAATATCCAGCAGCTTACCATGCTGCAATAGGACCGCATCAAGGTCTGCATCAGTAACCCCAAGCCGAGTACTGATTTGAGTATCGCCAGTACGATGCAGATTTTCATTTATTTTCACTGTTTGCGGGTAGGACACTTTTCGCATGCGGTGAAATGCCACCGCCACCAAAATCAAAGACGTGGTTTGTAATGCGACAGGTGCCCAGATAAAGCTCCACCCTAGGTGTTCAATTGGCGCGCCACCAAGCACTGAAAGCAATGCGATTGCTCCGCCCGGCGGGTGTAGGCTGCGAGTGGCGATCATTGCGAGCACAGCGAGGGCAACCGCGAGCACGGCCACAGCAGGACTGCGCTCCATGAGGAATGCGCAGGTGAGTCCGACAGCTGCTGAAATACAATTCCCGAACAATGCTGGCCATGGTTGTGCTAGCGGGCTTGATGGCACAGCAAAGATCAGTACTGCGCTGGCACCCATGGGCGCCACCAATAGTGGAAGTGAACTGGTGTTGCCAAAAATCAGATAGCTCGTCCACGCCGCCAAACTCAAACCCAGCAGTGCCCCTAGCGCTGCGAGCCATCGTTCTTTTTGACTCAAAGAATTGCGCGGTGGAACAAGGCTTCGCACCAACGATTTGAGGTCTGAAATATAAAAGCTGCTGTTCACGCGGAGTCACGCTAGGGCAAGGCCAGCATTCTGTTTAAGAGACATGCAATGTTTCATGATCTCGAGCTTCTTACAAACAAAAATCTTGTCCGAAATCAAGGAAAATAGAGTTCACTACCAAGAATTGACATCGACCGATGGTGGCTTGATTCGGAACGCTGTTCAGATGCTATGTGGTTGCCCTCTGTTGCAGTTCATTCGGCGTTTTCTGTATCTGCCGGGCGGCCAGAATGATCGACCAATGTTGAGTTAAGGGGGATCATCCAATCGCTACCAAATAGTTCGACTGGGTGAGGGGTGCGGTCGGCACCATTGCCGCAGGCAAGTGCATTCCACTTGCAATAACGATCGCAGCCCCAGCACAGCCGCTCTGGGTGTGAAGGTGCGAGCGGAAATGTCTTGGCGTTCATCGCGCCATCATGTACTAGCGGTACGAGGCAAAGCAAGAAATCGGAAAGAAAAAATTCGTTTTTATGATCTGACTCAAGATCAATATGGACACCTGCCGCGATTCTGGATGTCGATCTTAAGCTTGTCAAAAAATCGATCGAGTAGTTTTTTTCTAGCCTATGCTCGGCATGTGTTTGCATAGGTTTAACTAGTTCCTTCAGCCTATTCTCAACGCCAATCGGGTGACCCAGCTCACCCAATAGAAGAATTTTGATCTCTTAGTTCGAAGCCTAGAATGTTCTTACTATAGCGAACATTGGGAGTTGTCATGAGTAATTCAAGAAAGGCGGCATCCGTACTTGCATCGAGTACGTTGGCGTTCACCGTATGCTTTACGATTTGGATGATGTTTGGCGTGATCGGTATTCCGATTAAAAGTGCCCTACATTTGAACGAAACAGAGTTCGGGATATTGACGGCTATGCCCGTCCTGACGGGCTCTTTGATTCGGGTTCCGCTTGGAATATGGACCGATCGCTTTGGTGGAAGAATCGTTTTATTCTTATTGATGTTGTCGACTGTGCTGCCTATCTATCTCACTTCATATGCAACTGAGTATTGGCATTTTTTGGTGCTGGGACTGTTCGTCGGTCTAGCCGGTGGATCGTTTTCGGTCGGTACACCTTATGTCGCAAGATGGTTTAAGAAAGATAGGCAAGGTTTGGCGATGGGGATTTTTGGTGCCGGTAACTCAGGTGCCGCCGTGAACAAATTCATTGCGCCAGTGTTGATCGCAGCAGCGGGTTGGACCTTGGTGCCTAAAGTGTACGCTGTGATGATGTTGGTAGCGGCATTCATTTTCTGGTTATTTTCTGCCACAGATCCAAGCCATAACGTGAAATCAAATGTAAAGTTTATCGATCAGTTGAAAATGCTAAAAGATCCTAAAGTATGGCGTTACTGCCAATACTATTCCGTTGTCTTCGGCGGCTATGTAGGTTTGAGTTTGTGGATGGTGAAGTACTATGTCACGGAATATGGCTTTGACATTAAGAGTGCAGCGTTACTAGCAGCCTGCTTCTCATTGCCTGGCGGTGTACTGCGTGCGCTTGGTGGCTGGCTTGCGGACAAATATGGTGCCTATAAAGTGACTTGGTGGGTGATGTGGGTGTGTTGGGTTGCATTCTTTTTGCTCTCTTATCCGCAAACAAACTTTACGATCAAGACCATCAATGGCAGTAAGGATTTCTTTATCGGTTTGACACCCTTGGTGTTCACCACACTTTTATTCATCGTCGGATTGGCGATGGCGATTGGCAAAGCCTCTGTCTTCAAATTTATCTCAGACGAATATAGTACGAGTATTGGAGCGGTCTCTGGGGTTGTTGGTTTGGCAGGAGGATTGGGCGGATTTATTTTACCGATACTATTCGGGATAGTGGCTGATTTGACGGGAGTGCGCAGCTCATGTTTTATGCTGTTGTATGGAACAGTGTGTGTCTCCCTGGTGTGGATGCACTTCCAGTTTCGCGCTGAAGTGAGTGTTAAGGCGCCTTCTGTAGTGGCCGGTCAGGTGCCCGCTTAGGTAAATGCAGCAATGATTCTTGGTTGCTCAGTAAGTAAGGACGATGTCATTAAAACCGAGCGGCGACATCTTGTACATGACGACGGCGTCTATTGCCTATGACAAGATGGTGATCGGCTTATTCCTGCAAGAGTGATCATTCGAAATGAATGATCACTTTTAGTCGTTGGTGGCATGCGCATGAACCAATGCCGCGCTGCCGATTTAAGGCTCTGGATGTATGGAGGCGGTGAATAGTCTCTCTGTCACACAAAGCCTGAAGTGGGACAAGCTTTTAACTTCTGTCAGAAACTTCATGGGACGATTGAATTGCCTTGGCCAGTGCTTTATCAGCGACGTGAATGTGCGAAGTGAGCCAAAACCTCAATAATTCTGCGGTCTCTTGGGCGACATAGGCGCGATTCTCAGCGAGCGCCTTTTGCAAAGTGAGCACGCGCTCGATGAGCTTTCTGTGTTGCTTTTTGTGACTGGCTAGTTCTGGAAATTGATACTCTTCCATCATTTGTTCTTCGCGCGCAAAATGTTCACTGGTGTAGATCAGTAGCCGCTGAAGTATTTCTTCCAAAATACCCGTATCTTGATTGGCATTGGCGGCGCCGTGCAGTTCGTTAATCAATTCAATTAAGCTTTTATGATCATTATCTAGCGCGGCTTCGCCCACACTGAGCGACCGATCCCATTGGAAGTAAGGCATTCCGAATCTCCATAACAATTTGTCTTTCGCACATTCTTCTTAGCGAATGTAGTTCAAAACTGCACATTGAGTCCTCTATTTGTGTTGATTTTGATGTCTCTAGTTCGAAAGAACTATTTATTCATAGTGCGAATGCGATCTCTTCGCCACCTCAACGAAGAATGTCCGAATGGTCGATGAATCTTTAATATCTCCTCGTATCAGACTGGCGTGAACCCTTGCTTAGGTTCACATATTAAGGAGCTTGAGAT
>CANHZI010000111.1 GCA_947464955.1 Oxalobacteraceae bacterium | reverse complement strand
GGACGAGACTATTTGCAATGGGTAGACGGACCATTTGATCCTGAGTTATTTGATCGACGTGCCGCGAATAACGCACTGCTTCGAATGGCACAAAATGGATGGGGTAAAAAATAGAACAACTTCAAGACGGTCTTAATGAGGCGCTTACTATTTATATAACGCCGGCCATTCTTTTTTCATTGAATTAGAACAGACACCCAATCAAAAGCGCAACAAAAACGCGAGCAAGAGAACCTCTTCCCAACACCTCACAAAACAAAAGCGAGCCGACGCTCGCTTTTATCTCACAGCTGCATTATAAAGACTCAACCACAAACCCGTATCCAATCGCGGTACCACAGCGCACTGTCTTTCGGTATGCGCTGCTGCGTGAGGTAGTCGACATAGTACAAACCAAAACGTCGCAAGTAGCCTGAATTCCATTCGAGACGGTCCACCAAATTAGACGGACGTAGGCGTTCGAGAGATAGTATCTATGCCTATCTCTAGGAGCATAAAAGGTGCTTCTTTTTTTGGATTGGGTGTCTATACGTTTCGCGGGATAACTCGGTAACTTATCGTTTCTTGAAGTTAAAGTCTCTGTCTATCGCTTGGGAGACAGTCAAAATTTACGCGTTGCAGATTGGCACCGCTCACATTCGTACGAATACGCTAGCGCTATTCGTACCTACTGTTTGTCGGCTTTATCGGAGCTACGCGGGCTACTGTTTGTCGGCTTTATCGGCGCTACGCGGGCTGGCAAAGCACACTTGCCTATTATTCCCACGTTGAATTACATGCTGGGGAATCCCAACTGGACACACTCGCGGTAACCTCGCCATCTTTCACTCCGCACAAATCACTTCAATTGTAGCTGTGAAGCATGCGCTTAATTTGATCTGACTACAGTTATCTGCTATTTACTCTCCTTTGGCCCATTCCTCCTCAATCAATCTTCATGTTTTTTTTCTAAATCATTAAAGAAGTCTGCTGTGCTGTCGCCGTGTATGATTCCCTTCTTTAATCGACTCTCAAATTCTGAAAAACTCAAACCAAAATATAGAAGAAGTTTCTTTGGAAGAATTCTACATACAGACTCAGGGTATCCTCCTAATAAAGAAGGGTAGCCAATTAAAACAAGGAAAAATGGAATACCAATTAGCAAAAAAATTAAGTATGCTGGCGAAAGGCTTTCGACTCGCACATCACTAACGACCAATGAGCGAAGAATTCGCACAAGTGCGAATATTGCCATTGCGCAAAAAAACAAGCCCAAAAATCGTGAAACTTTTGAAATTTTGACTGGGATAATTTTCATGTTTACTTCCTTCCAATTTTGGGGTGAAGTCAACCCCCACCCCAAAAATCAATTAAATTTAAGATCCGACCAAATATCCAATACCATACCCAACAACATATGCTGCACCACCGACGATCCAAGCTGTGGCAGTCGGACCACTCATTAGAACAGACACCCAACCAAAAAGGCAACAAAAACCCTAGCCTAAGATATTCGCCACTACACCTCACAAAACAAAAGCGAGCCGAAGCTCGCTTTTAACTGACCGCTGCATTCTAAAAACTCACCCACAAACCCGTATCCAATCGCGGTACCACAGCGCACTGTCTTTCGGGATACGCTGCTGCGTAAGGTAGTCGACATAGTACAAACCAAACCGTCGCAAGTAACCTGAATTCCATTCGAAATTATCCATCAAGCTCCAATAGAAATAGCCTTGGATATTCACGCCCGCGGTTTTGGCTTCGGCGACTGCATTGAGATGAGCGCGCACGAAGTTGATACGATTTTGGTCGTGGACTCTGCCGTCTTCGACTTTGTCCGCGAAAGCGACGCCGTTTTCGGTGATGTAGATTTCGGGGAGGCCGTGTGCTGCGTATTCTTTGTGTATGCCGATTAAGAGATCACGCAAACCTTGTGGATAAATTTCCCAGCCCATGTCGGTAAGACCCAATTTCGCTTCGGGTTTGCGCGGTGGGTTTTCAGTGCTAACGTAAGCGCGGAAATAGTAATTCACACCGAGGAAATCAAGCGGTTGATGGATGATGGCCATGTCATCGGCTTCTACTTGGAAGCGGCTCATGTCCATACGATCCAGCGCGATTTGTGGATAGCTGCCCTTGAAGATAGGGTCCATAAACCATTGCACCGAGCGCGCATATTCCCATTGAGCTTCAGCGATATCTGCTGCGCTATTGGTAGCCGGCTCTGCAGTCCATTGATTGAGGACGATACCAAGTTTGGCACTGACGTGTTGATCACGCATGGCCGACATCGCTAAACCGTGCGAGAGCAATAGATGATGCGAGACTTGTAAAGCAGCGACTGTATCAACAACACCCGGTGCAAACTGTCCATTGCCATAACCGAGATTGGCGGTGCACCAGGGCTCATTATGCGTGGCGATACTCGCTGCGCGGTCACCAAAGCGACGTGCGACTTCTTTCGCATAGGCAGCAAAATGGTGTGCGGTATCACGGTTGAGCCAACCGCCCTGCTCTTGCAAACCCTGAGGTAAATCCCAGTGATATAAAGTTATATGCGCGAGAATATTTTTCTTGGCTAACTCATCGAGCAAACGCGAATAGAAATCAAAGCCTTCCTCATTCCAAGCACCATAACCCAGAGGCTGCACACGCGACCATGAAATCGAAAAGCGATAAGCAGATACTTGTAGATCAGCGATGTGACTCACGTCTTCGACATAGCGATGATAATGATCACAGGCCACATCACCAGTGCTGCTATCGAGTATCTTGCCCGGAGTGTGGGTGAAGGTATCCCAGATTGATGGGCCACGTCCGCCATCTGCGGCACCGCCTTCGATTTGGTAAGCGCTGGTGGCCACGCCCCAAAAAAACGATTCCCCAAACTGTTTCGCTAAAGCGAGATCGGTTGCATTCATACTGTTTCTATTCTTATTTGTAGTCGAGAGCCAAGAGCGCTTACGCTGCCGTGCTCTGTTGATCGTTGTTATACATACCGGCATACTTCAAACCGAAAAACAGAATGAAGGCATAGCACGCTGCGGGAATGCAGAAAGACATTTGCAAGCCGATGTGGTCTGCCAAGAAGCCTTGGGCGAATGGGACAATCGCGCCACCAACGATCGCCATACACAGTACGCCCGAGCCTTGCCCCGTCAACGCACCCAAGCGATGTAAAGCCATACTGAAAATCGTTGGGAACATAATGGAGTTGCACAAACCCACCGCAATGATGGCCCACATCGCCACCGCGCCTTGGCTGAAGATGGCGGTTAAGATCAATGCCATCGAACACGCCGCATTAAAGGCCAATGCTTTGCCTGGGCTCACATAACGCATCACCGCGAAACCGATGAATCGCCCGACCATCGCACCACCCCAGTAGTAGCTCACATAATGGGCTGCATCAGCTGCGCTTAATGCAGCGATCTGACTCTCACCGAGGAAGTTAATCAAGAAACTACCGATACTGACTTCACCGCCGACATACAAAAAAATACCAATCGCACCCAAGACTAAATGACGATGGGCGAACACGGATTGACCTGATGTATTACTCGTACTTGCGCTATCGCTATGCTCGATTTTAGGTAAGCGTGCAAATGCAAATAACACGGCAAGCAATAACAAGGCACCCGCCAACGCGAGATAAGGACCTTGCACTGTTGCCGCCTCTTTCGCTTTGTGTGCGGCTTGTTCGACCGCAGGCATAGCGGCGAACTGTTCAGCGCTTAACACTGCGCCAGATAAAATCAATAGGCCTCCAAGCGCTGGCGCGATCGTCGTTCCTAAAGAGTTGAAGGCCTGCGTTAGTGTTAAACGACTAGACGCTGTTTTAGCATCGCCCAATACCGTCACATAGGGATTAGCGGCCACTTGCAAAATCGTGATGCCGGAGGCGAGTACAAAGAAAGCAAGCAAGAAGACCGCATAACCACTGGTCGATGCTGGATAAAATAAGGCACAGCCGCTGGCCGCAATCACCAAACCTGTGACCGCACCGCGTTGATAGCCTATGCGCTTGATCAACATCCCCGCGGGCCAAGAGATAATGAAGTAAGCACCGAAGAAGCAGAATTGCACTAACATCGCTTGCACATAACTGAGCGTGTAAATCGCTTTCAGATGCGGAATCAACACATCATTCAATGAGGTCAATAGGCCCCACATGAAAAACAAGATCGTCACAATCACCAGCGGCGTAGTGTTCGAGCTGCTTGTGTGATGAGATGTAGTGTCATTGATGACGCCGCTAGTACTACCTGCGAGATTGGCCATGCTGTCTCCTCCGTATTATTGTTGGGTGCTCTGCGCTTGCCATTTGGTTTGCAATTGCGGCGGACGTTTGAATGCGCAACGCCCGCGCTCCCACTATTCTGATTGTCCTTATTGGCTCACCGTGGGGTGTATTCACCACCCCAGTGAGTTGCTACTGGCTTAATTCAATTCACTACATGAAGTCACGTCGGCGTCTTTCGCTTTGCCGCCGACCAGTTCGATCTCAGCAATGGCGGCACTAAATGCTGCTGTGCTACTCATAACGAAGCCAGATTTGATTTTTTTAGGATCAAAACCTTTCGCCGTAAAACAGGACAGTGGAATCTTGACGGTACGTGCTGTACCGCCTGCAAAGTTTTGCATCAGGCTAGTCACATCCAAGCTCGCAGCGCAGTTGTCGCCACATTCCATCGCCAGATTCACTTTACCCTGTGGTGCCTTCGTCACTTCAACAACAAATTGGAGAACACCGTCTTTCACTACACCGACCGGCACCATGGTGGAAAATGGCGCAGTCGCTTCGAACTTCGCAGGGCCATTCCAAGTTACGACACGTGCTGGCATGCCGTTGGCCAGAGTCTTGCTGCTGACGCCAATCGCACCGCCCATTTCTTTCTCATTGAGATCTTTCGCCAAGGTGAATTGACGCGTGGCGATAGTTGCACGGGCTGGGAAATGCGTGCTGTCTTTCGCCGTGTTAATTGCCATGCGCGTTTCGTCTGCACAGCTGGTACGCGTATCGATTGCTAAGGGCGCTAGATCTTTTTGCGCAGCTTTATTTCCTGCGTAAGACAAGCCATAACCCAAACCAAATAATTTTTCTGGATGCTTGTTATCCATTTGTGCGATAGAACCACTTAAGCACGCGGCGTTCGGCCAACTGAACGAGAGGCGTCCTTTAAAGTCATGCGCGACTTTGCCTTTGGCGTCTTTGAACAAGACGTCTGCAACGCCTTTGCCTTCGGTGCCTGGCAACCAGCCAGCCACAAAGCTATCCGACAAGTTCATCAAGTCATTGCTGTACACGGCACGGCCCGACAACAGCACGGTGACAACAGGTTTGCCTTTGCCCGATACCGCTTTCAATACTGCGAGGTCTTCTGGATGACGTTGGCTATGGCTCAAGCTCTGCGCTAGCGGGATATCACCAAAGCCTTCGGCGTAAGGTGTTTCGCCAATCACCGCAATCACGGTATCAAATTTGCTGACATCGACACCTTCGGCCGTTGGACTATATTGCACATTGCTCGCACCTAGCGCTTCGCGGAAGCCTGCTAACAAAGTGTCGCCGTGGTAGTCGCTCTCGATGTTTTCCGTGCCTTGCCACGTAATCGACCATCCACCGTTTTGGTTGATCATGCTGTCGGCACTCTTACCAACAACCAAAACTTTTTGACCACGAGCCAATGGCAATACATTGTGATTATTCTTGAGCAACACCAATGATTCACGCACTGCTTGGCGAGCCAAAGCTTTGGCTTGCATAGCTTCTTGTTTGCCCGCAAATTTGCTATCGGCTGGTTTAGTGGTGAACATGCCCGCGCGCAGTTTGACGCGCAAAATGCGCGTTACTGCATCATCGATACGTGCCATAGGAATTTGACCGCCTTCGACTTGAGCAATGGTGTTCTTGATGAAGTTCTTCCAGTTGTCGGGCACCATAATCATGTCGACACCCGCATTGATCGCTTGAGGGCAGCTGTCATTGGAACAACCCGCCACTTCGGCGATGCCATCCCAGTCGGAAATCACGAAACCATCAAAGCCCATTTTGTCTTTGAGCGCTTCGGTCAACAGCGCTTTGCTACCGTGCATTTTGCCGTAGTTCACGCCAGACACAGGGTCATGCCAGCTATTGTAAGAAGCCATCACCGTTTGTGCGCCAGCTTCGAAGGCGCTGTAGTATCCTTGGGCTTGGCTGTTGATCATTTGGCTGAAGGTAGATTTGGTCACACCTCGATCAACACCCGCTTCGGTTCCACCGTCACCGATAAAATGCTTGGCCGTGGCGATGACGTTGGCATCCCCTTTCAAGTTGCCTTGCAATCCTTTAACGTAGACACCCGCATAGTCTCGAACTTGCTTACCATCTTCAGAGAAACTCTCGTATGCACGTCCCCAACGAGCATCTTTGCCTACCGCTACCGTTGGTGCGAACACCCAATTGATGCCTGTCGCGCGTACTGCACGGCCAACTTCAACCGCAATCTTGCCAAGCAATTGTGGATTATGCGCAGCGCCTAGGCCGATATTGTGGGGAAACAGCGTCGCTCCAACCACATTGCTATTGCCATGAATCGCATCAATACCCCAAATCACAGGTACTGGCGTTTTCATGTCGGTCGACATTGAGGCATCATAGTAAGCAGTTGACAGCGCCAACCAATCAGCAGCCGTCGCGTATTTGTTCATTTTCGGCCAGCTACCACCGCCGTTCAACACAGAACCTAAGTAGTATTTCTTCACATCTTCTGGCGTCACGAACTTGATTTCGGCTTGCGTCATTTGACCTACCTTTTGCGCCAAGCTCATGCTCGCAACGATGTCTTTGATCTTCTTCTCCATCGCGGCATCTTTACTGACAGCGCTCTTAATTTTTGGCCAATCTTTAAGTTCACCCGTAGCTTGGCCTGCGTAGGCTTGTACGCTTAAGCTGGCGATGAGGGTGAGTGCGGCAATTTGCAATGGCTTTCTTTTGATCATGATGTCTCGTCTTTCTCAGTCTTTTTGAGGTATTCCGTTGTTGATGTTGATGTCACGGGCGATACAGTTTTTTCCTGTTCTGTCCACGTTGCTAAGCGTTTACTCTCCTGCTCAGTTCAACCTCCATCAGGTCTACGAGCGGGTTTTTGATACGTTGACCCTTCAACTTTGTAAGCTGACAAGATCATGACAGTTTCGATGCGTTTTAATGCGCTTTCCGTTTTCAATTTAACATGCTGCACTTGAGACAGAGATCACTCAAACAAAGACCTTTTCTCTCTGATAAAGCTTGAATTGGAAACGTTACCAATTTAGTGTTGAATAATGCTTCTTGTGATTTTCTTTGTCAATAAAAATTTCGGAATTTTTTGCGGATCTTTGCAAAACAAAGCAAATCTGCGTTTCTTGACTCAATATGGAGCGCGAACTGCGCCATGAACCAAGCTTGATAAGAATACTTAGGAGCCAGGACGGTCTCTATTGCAAGCCGAAACTTGCTTCAGAGACCGCCCCTTCCCAATCCTTCCTTCTCCCCCCCGGGAAAAGTGAGGCACTACAAAACTGTTGCCGTGACGGCGAAGAGTGCTGGTGCTATCCGCGTAGGAAATCGCGGTACCAGTGACCACTCATTTTAAGCGTTCTTTGCTGAGTTTGAAAGTCAATATAGACCATGCCGAAACGACGGACGTAACCTTCCGCCCATTCAAAGTTATCGATCAGACTCCATGCAAAATAACCGCGTACGTCGATGCCTTCGCGTATCACCTCACGCAGCACCGCTAAATGACGGATGAAGTAGTCACGTCGTTTAGTATCACGAATACTTCCATCGGCTTCAACTACATCATCGTAAGTACAACCGTTTTCCGTCAGATACATCGGAACCGGTTGATAGTCACGCTGGATACGACGCAATAGACTCGCCATGCCTTGCGGCGCTACTTCCCAGCCAAAGGCGGTACGCTCACAATCAGGGTCATGCACCACATTGGTGGCCAGTGGAGGTTTTTCGGGGGCATCTTGTATCACTTCTGGGAAGTAGTAGTTCACACCGAGAAAATCCAATGGCGCTGCAATAGCTTCCAAATCCCCCCTCTGCACTTGAGGTGCTGCCGCCCCTGCTAGGTCCCAGATATCTTGGGGGTAGCCACGGCCATGCAGTGGGTCTAAGAACCAGCGGTTGCGTAAGCCATCATGGCGACGAGTGGCTTCCACATCTTTCGCTGCGGTGGTGGCGGGACGTAAAGGATGCAAACTCAGTGCGATACCGACTTTAGCGTCAGGTACATTTTGACGAAGGAGCGGCACCGCCAAACCATGCGACAGCAACACATGATGGCAAACCTGCAGGGCGACTCTGAAATCGCGCTTACCTGGGGCATGCATGCCATCCCAGTTGCCGTGCATCGCTGTGCACCAAGGTTCATTGTGGGTAATCCAGTTCTTGATGCGATCGCCCAGGCGACGGCTCACCACATCAGCGAAGTTCAAATAAGCATACACTGTCGCACGATTTTCCCAGCCGCCTTGTTCCTGCAAATATTGTGGAAGGTCCCAGTGATACAAAGTCGCCCATGGTTGCAGGCCACGCGCTAACATGCCGTCCACCAGATCGGAATAGAACTGCAAACCCTCTTCATTGATAGTGCCGGTCGCGTCAGTAATCACACGCGGCCAGGAGATCGAGAAGCGATAAGCATTTAAGCCCATTCGCTGGGCGATATCAAGATCCTCTTGCCAGCGATGGTAATGGTCGCAGGCGACGCGTGCATCACTTCCGTCACGAATTCTTCCCGCTTGCTCGGCAAAGTGATCCCAAATCGATGGCACACGCCCAGCTTCACTTGCAGCGCCTTCAATTTGAAATGAGGAAGTCGAACATCCCCACATAAAGTCATCTGGGAATTCAGACTTGCTGAGCTCGGGAATAGGATTCGGTAATGGCATATTCATTGATCGTTCATGCTTTCGCTTAGTTTTGCTGGTACTCTCTTTAGAATAGCAACTGGAGTGCAGGCTCAACGGTTGAATGGATTCGGTGCTGTCGTGCTCGTCATCCAGTTCATCGCCGCTTGCTGCGGTTCATAGTTCACGCTTCCAAATTGTTTAAATAAAGCCTCGATATCAGCCAAGCTCGCGGTATTAAAATCGAGCGCAGGAATTTTGCTATCGGGGGCATTCGTGACTAAACCCCAGGTCCCATTTCCTTGACCGCCATTGTTAGTGATGAGCTTGTAGGACCATGCGGTTGATGCCCAACCGTAACTGGCATAGACGTCGTAAGTGGTTCGTGTGACTTGGCCACCAACTTCAGCGCCCATGCCCGCCCATGGTTGAAATTCGCCGACGAGAAAAGCCGTGTTGAGGTTTTTTAAGCGCGCATTCCATTCACAAACGCCGCCGTTACCTGAGCTACCGCAGTACAACCAATCTTTGTGCACCGCCAAGCCAGGTTGGCTCCATCCAAAAAAGCCTGGATAGAAATGCATTTCGAACGCGACATTTTTCATGCCGGCTTGAGCAGGATTGCCGTACGCATTAATGCCAGCCGCATGCCCAGGCAGAATGATCACGTGATTCGAATCGACCGCACGCACTGCCTCATACAAACCCTTGACCACCCGCGCCATTTCCGCTTCGCTCGTGCCCCAAGGTTCATTTAGCAAACTATACCCAGCGACCGCCGCACGATCTTTATAACGCGCGGCGATTTGCTGCCACAGCCACACCGTGCGTTGTTGGTATTCTGGTGTAGACCAATACAAATTTTTGCCCGCACAGCCGCTATGGTGCTCCCATCCTTGACTACCGACGGCACCATGTAGATCGAGAATCACATAGATGCCACGCTTCTCGGCTTCAGCGATGGCTTTATCGAGATAGACCCACGCATCGCTACGCAGATTGCCGGGATTTTTTTCGTCTTCAATCACACTCCAGATGAAAGGGAGACGCACTACATTCAAACCAAACTTGGCGATCATGTCCCAATCGCGCGTACCCATCCAATTATCTCGATACAAGCGATATAAGCGCTCGCGTTCAGCGTAACCAAAACGCTGATCAAGTTTGGCTTCGAGCTTGCATTGATCATCAATGCCCGCACTACCCTGACCCATCATCCAAAATTCTTGTATCAACCAATTGCCGAGGTTGACGCCCTTAAGCTGTATCGGCCGATTATTCGCGCGCAACCAATATGTGCCCTCGGTGCGCAACATACTGACAGGCTCATTTGGGGTCAGGTTAGGATTTGGTGTTGGTGTAATTACACCTGTATTTGGTGCGCTCGTACTCGTTGTGGAATTCGCCGAGGAGTTGCCGGAACCGCAGGCGATTAGCATCACGGCACTGGCTGCAAGCACGAGCGTGTAGGCGCCCAACAGCATGAATTTGGATGCTTGGGCTATCTTGCTAGGTACTGATAATCGATGCTTGCTTTGCATTTATTGCCTCCCACCTACTCCCGTTGATTCCAAATAACCCCACGAATTTCCACCAAACCTCATAAATGGAATCGTTTCCATTTTACACTCAAAAAAAACATGCGTGTGCATGTCTTTTTTAACTTTTCCACTCTTTACGGTTTTTTACAACAGCAAAACCGGCCCAAAACCGCTCTATTTCGCGCTTTTCTTGGCACTGGCACGTGCAGGTTTTTCGACTGAACTACGCCAAGTCATACTCACCGGGTACAAACGCTCAACCGGGCGGCCCAAATCGTAACAACGGTTGAGCAAGAAATTGAGCCCATTCAAAGTCATTTCATGCCATGCGATATGCACGGAAGACAAGCGTGGTGCGGTGAATTCTGCCGTGACAGTGTCATCGTAACCAATCACAGAAACATCGACGGGCACATTGATACCAACGTGCTGGAAGTAGGACAAGGCGCCAACTGCCATCTCATCATTGGCACAAAACACGGCCGTGAATTCATAACCTGACTCAACCAACTCTTGCGCCGAAGCCCAACCGCCATCAGGAGCAAAATTACTTTCGGCGATCCACATCTTCTGGGTGTCGATGCCCGCCAGCTCAAGCTCACGCATGAAGCCACTGATACGCTCGACGTTATCTGGCGCGCAAGCTGGGCCTGCAATGACCGCAATTTTCTTGTGTTTATGTTGCAGCAGAGACTTCGCTGCCATACGACCACCTAAAAAGTGATCAGCCGTAAAACACTGTTCAGTGATGCATTCGTATTTATGATTGAGTACCACCAAATTGTCTTTCGCTGTGCCCATGGCTTCGATATCAGCGTCTTCCAAGGCATTGCTCATGACGATTAAACCATCACAACCACGCTCAATCAAAAAGTTAATCCCTTCCACCGCTTGTTCGCGTACGTTGCCCGCGCCAACACCGAAGGCCACCACCATATGCAAACCCGCTGCGCGTAGCTCCATATCAATGGCCTGCATAATCGGCATATAGAAAGTCCCTTTGAGCAAAGGAATATACACACCGATCATGCGCGAAGAGCCAGACAACAAAGAACGTGCCGCATGCGATGGCCGGAAATCGAGCTCCTCAATCGCTTTTCTCACTTTTTCTAAAGTGGCAGGCGACACCGAGCCCTTACCGCTCACGACCCGTGATGCAGTTCCTAGCCCTACCCCCGCTAAACGGGCGACATCTTTGATGGTTGCCATACTCTTCTTCTCTTTCGCTGTTTCTCTTCCTACTTCTTCTCTTGTTCTATCGATTCTTCTGTAAATCTCCGACTTCTTCTCCGACACTCTAAAACTATCCACCACGTTTAGTTTTCAACTACACGAGCAAACCCGACAAACTTCAGAAGTCATTAAAATCTCGTTCCGAAGGTCGCTACGAACTCACTCAACCCTTCGTTTAAACTCAATGGGCCAGAATCGCCCTTTTTCTACAGACTCTTGATCGGCATGTACGAGTGGAAAATTAAAAGTCACTGTCCAATACATATGCTCGTCCTTCGCAAAGAAACACTCTAATGCTACCGAATATGCACGTTCAGCGGTGCCAATAGTCTCTATTGAATTCAAAACAAGCCCGCCCTCAAATAACGGATTTGAATAATCAACAACCTGTCCAATAAATTTCTCGGCCTTAGCAACCAACTCTCGTTTTTCGCGATCTATCTTTTCGAACACATATTTATCAAGCTCGGTAATCTCATCGTTGAAAGAAACCAAACTAAGGTCGTACTCTCGATCATATTGTTTCTGAAGAAACTTCATTCTTTTCCTTTATGCATGCTAACCAGAACCTAACGCCTTACTCAGGTGAATCCCACATTGTAGCCCGTGTCCCGCTCTACATCTAGTTTCTGGCACTTTCCTGCCACGCTGACGCTACATTGCTTTGCAAGTCGCCGCGATAAATTCTTCATGTGTCGGCATCACATCGACGCACTTACGTATGGTTTTTTGCACTTGATCTAGGAAGTAAGCAATATCTTCCTTACTACGTTGATCGACCAAAGGATGGTAAGACTCGGCTCGCAAACCTTGTCCATGCATGACCTGCAACCAGCTGGCGTCAGCAAATAGCTCTTCACCGATGCGGAAAATACGGCCATGTGAACGATATAAATCGATACGTTTTTGTACATCGACTGGCACTTCCATGTTTTTGCAATAGGACCAGAACGCGGAGCCTTCACGCTCATTGAGTTTGTAATGCATGATCAGAAAATCACGAATCCGTTGGTATTCCTCATCATTTTGCGCATTGTAAGTGTCAATATCGACTTGATTAAAGCCGCGATCTGGGAACAGGCTAATCACACGCATGATCGCCGTTTGCACCATGTGGATACTGGTCGACTCTAAAGGCTCCATGAAACCGCCTGCCAAACCTATGGCGATGCAGTTCTTATTCCACGCTTTTTTGCGCTTGCCTGTCGTAAAGCGAATGTGACGAGGTTCCGCCAAGGCCTCACCATCAAGATTTTTCATCAAGATCGCTTGTGCTTCATCCGCGCTCATAAATTTACTGCTAAATACATGGCCATTACCCGTGCGGTGTTGCAAAGGAATGCGCCATTGCCATCCGGCAGTATGAGCGGTTGAACGCGTGTACGGCAACAATGGTCCAGCCGAAGCGCAAGGTACTGCGATCGCACTATCTGCCGGTAACCAATGACTCCAATCTTCGTAGCCGGTGTTGAGCGTTTTCTCAATCAGCAAGCCCGCTAAACCTGAACAATCAATAAAGAGATCGCCCTCGATACGCTCGCCGTTTTCCATCACCAGTGATTCAATGAAGCCATCCGCATCGCGTACGACCACATCGACAATTTTCCCTTCGGTCCTTTGTACGCCTTGTTTCTCAGCTTTGCCACGCAAATACTTCGCATACAAACCGGCATCGAAATGGAAAGCATAGGAGATATCGGCCAAAGGCGAGTTCGGCATATCTTTCGGTGGCCGCATAAATTTGTGATGACGCGGCGCTACGGTGTTAATCGAAAAGTGTTCTAAGTCCGGCGCTTCGCCCTGCTGATACATCTTCAACCAATACTGGTAAAACTTCGCCAGAATTTGATCACGACCAATCAAGCCAAAACCGTGGATATACGAGTCACCCTGCTTACCCCAATTCACGAACTCAATGCCGAGTTTAAACGTCGCCTGTGTTTGGCGCATAAACTCATCTTCATCGAGATCGACCAATTGATTGAAGGCGCGGATGCTGGGAATCGTTGCCTCGCCAACACCAATGGTGGAGATCGCATCGGATTCTACTAATCGCACACGATGGCCTTGCGGTAGTACGCGAGAAAAAGCAGCGGCGGTCATCCATCCGGCTGTACCGCCGCCAACGATCACAATAGTTTGAAGGGCTTGTTGCGCTTGCATCTGCTGTCTTTCAAAAAACGTTCTTACAATCTTTGTTCTGTTGCGGGATCAAACAAGGAAACACGATGCCCGTCGATGCGGAAGCGAACCGTACTGCCGAGTTCAAATTGCTGTGGCTCATTAACGATCATCGAAATCGTTTGCCCACCAAGATCGAGCCACAACACGAGGTGATTTCCCATCGGTTCTACCAAGACCACGTTGCCATGGGCGTCGCCATTCGGATCAAGATGAATGTGCTCGGGACGCACACCCATGGTCACTGCCATTTTTTCACCAGCGATGATAGAGATCGGCGCTTTCAAAGCGTAGCTCGCTAAGGACACTTGTAGCTTATCCGAAGTGAATTGCTGTTGTAGATCGAGATCTCCAGCAATAAAATTCATCGCTGGCGCACCCAAAAATCCGGCCACGAATAATTTTTCAGGGCGTTCATAAACCACCTCTGGCGTACCAATTTGTTGAATCTCGCCAGCCTTCATCACCACAATCCGTGTCGCCAAAGTCATCGCCTCAACTTGATCATGCGTGACATAGATCATCGTTGCCTTCAAATTTTGATGCAGCAATTTCAGTTCACGGCGCAAGCTAGAACGGAGTTTGGCATCGAGATTGGATAAGGGTTCATCAAACAAAAACACGCCCGCTTCACGCACCAAGGCACGGCCAATCGCCACCCGTTGTCGCTGTCCACCCGATAAAGCTGCAGGCTTACGTTGCAATAGCGGTTCGAGATGCAACATCTCAGCCACTTTAGCGATACGGCGCGCAATCTCTTGTTTGGGCGTGCCACTAATGCGCAAACCAAATGACATATTTTTCTCAACCGTCATGGTCGGATACAGCGCATACGATTGAAACACCATACCGATATTGCGCTCGCTAGGATCAGCCCAGGTCATATCGTGACCACCAATTTCTATACTGCCCTCATTGGCATCAATCAAACCCGCAATCGCATGCAAAAGCGTCGACTTGCCACAACCAGAAGGCCCAAGCAAAACCAGAAATTCGCCCTCAGCCACAGCAAGATCCAGCCCACGCAGAATCGCGGTCCCGCCCAAGGTGATTCCAAGATTTTTAATGCTAACGTTTGACACTGTGTATCCTTCTTTCTTACTCGATCAGACTCTTTCAAACTTCCTCAAGGCTAGATACCTCTAGAAATTCAATTCTGGGGATGCAGTGCGAGGCGCAAAGCACAGCAATACGTCGGTATTGCGAGCATTTGCAACGACACAATGCGCCCCAAAATTGGATTTATAGAGGTGTCTATTTGATGGCCCCGGCTGCAATCCCCCTCACAAACCATCGCCCAGAAACAAAATACAAAACCAAAGGCACCAACGATGTCAGGATCGTTGCCGCCATATTCACGTTATATTCACGGGTACCGGTCGTGGTATTGATCACATTGTTGAGCTGCACCGTCATCGGCAAATTTTCTCGCCCTGCGAATACCAAACCCAACAGATAGTCATTCCACACACCCGTCACTTGCATAATCGCCGCTACCACAATAATCGGCGCTGACATAGGCAAAACGAGCTGGACCAAGATGCGCCAAAAGCCACCGCCATCAATGCGCGCCGCTTGAAACAATTCATGTGGAATACCTGCGTAATAATTGCGGAACAGTAACGTCATCATCGGCATACTGAAAATCGTATGGACAATCACAATGCCCGGCAAAGAACTATACAAATCGACTGCCGCCAAAATGCGCACTAGCGGAAAGATCATGACCTGTACGGGAATAAAGGCGCCGACCATCAAAATACCGAATAAGAGATTCGCACCACGTGGTCGCCAAAAAGATAGCGCGTAGCCATTCAAAGCTCCGAGCAAAATCGGAATAATCGTACTTGGAATCACAATCGCCAAGGAGTTACTGAAGCCGCCGCCGATGCCCTCGCAGGCAACACCTGTACAGGCACTACTCCATGCGGTAATCCACGGTTCAATGGTCCAAGTATG
>CANHZI010000110.1 GCA_947464955.1 Oxalobacteraceae bacterium | reverse complement strand
GCAAAGCGAATGCAGGGTTCCATGACAGACGCGGCAGCATTCCAATCTGAATCAAGGAAGGAATTTGTATGGCTAACTGCAAGAGTCCACCGACAAATACCGCACAAGCCAATGCGTAGATTTGCTTCTCTTTGCCAAACCAAGTCAGCGAAAAATACGCCGCGACGATAAAGCAAAGATTCAATAACACTGGGGTGAAGGCCGGTATCTTGAAACGTCTCCAAGTATTCAACACTCCACTCGACAATGCGACTAAAGACATGAAGCCAATATAAGGAAACATGATACGGGTGAGATTCACCGTCAGGTCGAATTTCGAAGTTCCCCAAAAACCTGAAGAAAACATCAGTACAAGCACTGGCGCTCCGATCACACCCAAAATGCAAGTAAACAACAGGGCCCACACCAAGACAGTAGCAACATGGTCAACCAATTCTTTTACTTCGTTATCGGAATTGGCATTACGATACTCAGCCAAAATCGGCACAAAGGCTTGCGAAAACGCACCTTCAGCGAATAAACGGCGAAAAAAATTGGGAATCTTAAATGCCTGCACATAGGCATCCATGGTCGCGGTGGCACCAAAAAACGCACCAAACATGACATCACGAATCAAACCAGTGATGCGCGACAACATGGTCATACTGCTAATGGCAGCTAAAGTTTTGAGTAAATTCATAGCGCGCAATTATAGCCTTTACAGTTTGCAAATACGTATTTGCGGCGGAAAAGCAGGCGCGAACAAAGACAAAATTAAGGATTTTCTATCCAACACATATCTCCAAAGACAAAATTGCATTTACCTAGCGATTTTTCTCTGTTATACTTTCGAGCTTCCCAAATGACAGGTTTCTGCTTGTTATTCAGTGGACACGGAGAGGTGGATGAGTGGTTTAAGTCACACGCCTGGAAAGCGTGCGTAGGTTAATCGCCTACCGGGGGTTCGAATCCCCCCTTCTCCGCCAAGATTACAAATGCCCGCAATCGCGGGCATTTTTTATTTGCGGAGAATAAAGCGAGCACTGCTCGCGTGGGTGGATTCGAAGGCTCGCGCATACTTGCGCGAGAGCGGCCTGCGCCTGCGTAGGCGAATCCCCCCTTCTCCGCCAAGATTACAAACGCCCGCAATCGCGGGCATTTTTTATTTGCGGAGAAAAAAGCGAGCACTGCTCGCGTGGGTGGATTCGATGTCGCTCGGGCTGTGAAGCTCGCTGCGCGCTATCACACTCAATGAAACAAACGCATCAACTCTTCTGTACGCGCTAATTTTGCGATATGTTTGCCGTCACGTTTGGCAATTCCAAGCGCGAATGACATTTCATCTTCACTCGGCTCCAAGATTCTGAGCGCCTTCACGATTCGCGGATAGATCGTGTCACGGATATAACGGCGAGGTGCTGTTTTCCATTGCCATCCTAATATCACGCAAAAGATGAGCGCTAAAACCAGTGCAACGGTGCTTTGGTTCTCAGCCAAACTCGATGACAGTAATCCCAAGTAAGAAGGCAAGACGAATACAGACAGCAAACCCAGTACCGCGACAATAAGCATCTGCGTATCCAAATAGATATTTGCCATGCGCCGTTCTACCGTTGGCGCAAGCGCCTCAAAGCTCTCAGCGACTAATTCGACGCGAAGTTTTTCTTCTATGGTGTGTGGGCTTTGACGAATCAACTTTTCGAGTTGTAGACGCTTACCATGATATTTATAAGCGCGCGGGAACGTCGCCTCGGCTAGGGTCTTGATAGCAGCGGTGCCGCTACGATGGGCAAATGCAGCATAACGAATGGGATCTGCGTGCATAAAAGTTTGACAATCCACACACTCACGCAAATAACCTACACTGGCACCAGTCGCTAATGGAATACCATAGCTGAGAGCTGGATCATTTATTTTAGTGAGCTTAAATTCGGTCAGCTCTCGGCAAATCGGGCAGAAATCCACGACATACCCCATCGCTTTTTCTTGGCGTTTTTTACCGATATAAATGAGCATACCCTTATTTGCCTCTACAAAAAAATCGATCTATGCAGTGCAGCGATCGCTACAAAATACAAAAACCTATTCTATGCAAGATTGAGAGCAAAACAAAGAGATCATGACTTGAGATACCAAACTACAACACATCGGGCCTGTTTTAAGCGCGAGTAAAACGCCAGCATCTGCAGCACTTTTCCTTCGTCGTTTGCGGTTGCCCACACAATTTAAGCGCAGCTGAAGACAACATTGTCGGCACGATATAGGCTTGGTGTATTTCTTGGATGCAGCTCATATAAAAACGGCCAAATAGATTTCGATAGGCGACACGGTTACTGAGACTAATCACGATACCCTCCTCGTCGATTTCCACCATAACCACACTACGAAACTGCAGATGTTTGTCGTTGGCACCAAGAACCACCTGTGCGATCGTGTTTTCAGCATTGACATCTTGATCCCACACCGGAAAACGCTGTTGAAAGTAATCCTGCGCCTGCGTCGATAACAAGGATGAAACGGGACAAGCAAGAGGAGAAGTACGCAAGCCGAAAGGGCCGACGATGAGGTTGCGCAATTGCATCAAGCCACCAACACTTGCCGGCGCAGACTCAATAAATGCCTCCAGCAATTCAGACAAATGTTTCGACGCATTTGCTCCATGCCATGTCTGCAATTGTTCACGCGGAATCCTCAATTCAAAATGATCGAGGTGGTAGGAATCGTGCTCCTGCAATTGCTTCCACACCAAAGAATGCGCAGGCGCTGTCGTTTGACGAGTTCGCATAAAAAGACTCTGCTCCACTCTACGGTGTAAGTCTTGAAACGGCTTAGAGAGAGCCCTAACTAATCTTCGTCCTGTTTCTTTCACTCCAAAAGCGATTTCTTTGAGTTGACGCGACAGCGATGCAAACATGGCCCGCATCGCTGTACTCATTGGATGTTTACTAGCGACAAATCGAAGTTGATGTGTGCTTTGGCAGTGGATAGCAAACCTGTGATCTCTGCTGTATTTATTTAACTTGTCAGCCATTGCTGAAGGCAAGACTTCCGTCAGCATAGGAATACTCGCCCGCTGCTCTTGAATATCAGCCCTTAAGCTAGGATCATCAATACCACTCAAATCATCAGGATGACAAGAGACCGCGAACAGAGCTGGACTATCGGCATTAGCGCGCGCCGGTACAAATTGGTGCCACACACCAGCAACAAAACGGACGGTAAATAAACAGTCTGCGGGCAAATCAATGCAGTGCGCGTTGTCGAAGAACGTTTCAATGTTGAGCACTTCGTTGTTGAGGTTTGCCGTTGAAAAGCGTAGCTGTGTGCCGTCGCCACCTGAAATCGCAGTGAACATACGGGAACTAGCATGGCGATGAAATGGATGACCTTGGCGCTCGACCAGAAAGGTATAGAGGCTACTGTGATCGGTGTCGCTGTGAGGCAACTCGCCGATACAAGTTGATGGTTCATCCAAGGCATCCACAAAACGAGGATGGTGACGTTGCAAATCAGCCGCTTGCTTCACCATCGCATCAGCTTGACCATGTCCAAGACTAGCAATGAGATGCACTTCAATTAGGGTTTTCCCACCCTCTTTAGCAATACAAACACTGGGAAAACTGTTGCGACAAGATTGTGAGGTAAGCATCTCAAACTCCTTAAATGAGCCAAATCGACAAAATGAATGAAGTGATCGGGATCATACACCATATTTAGCTAATTAGCTAAGTATCTCAAAAAATTAATTTGACAGTGAGGTAGTGTGATGTTCATAGTTGAGATGAGAAGAACTGATTCGATTTACTCGACTATTTTTTTTGATGGGCGAAAGACTGGCAGATATAGTTTATCCATCCCGACATCTCGCTACTGCGGTAAACCAAGGCCACTTGCTGGCGACAGAAATATGGGCATTCGAGTACGCGCAAGGTTTCAAGCCCTAGTTTCTCTATCAGGAAATCTGGCAAATAAGCCAAAGCCTTGCCACTTGCAAGCAATTCGCGCGTCGCCAAGAGATCATCCGTTCGATAGCGATGGCGGCGCGGAAAAACATCGTCACGCCAACCATCGGTAGCAACCATGTTTTCTAGATTCGAAAAAGCTGCGGTCAGTGGCACAACAAAATCGTATTGAATTAATTCGGTGACAGGTATTCCTCGACGATCTTGATGGGGTCCACGACGTAAAGGATGTGCCGCTGATATCGCCACACGATATTCAGTTTGTCCGATAATTTGCGTGCCCAATCGCAAATCATGTATGCCGCCGTCGGGCACGGCGATCATGGCAAAGTCATGCTCCCCCGAAGCAACCGATGCCACACTTTGAACGTCACTTTGTGCCTCAAATTGCAGGCTCGCCTTCGGATACTTGCGCAATAAGTGTTCAGATAAAGACAAGCCCCAGCCTAACTGCAAGGCGTGGGGTCCGACCACGCGGCATTTGAAAGTGTGGCGCTCTCCCGCAAATTCAGACTGTAATTGCTCAGCACCATGCAGCAATTGAGTGGCGCGCTGTTGCAGTTGGCGCCCCGCTGCACTTAAGCGTAATGCACGACCATCTCGATCAAAAAGTGTCGTTTGTAAGCTTTCTTCGAGACGTTTGAGCGACTTCGATAAAGCACTCGCAGTAAGGTGTAACTCTTCAGAAGCCTCAGCCAAGCTAGCCGAACGCGCGACAACGATGAAATGCTGCAAAGAATCGAGATCTATCATGAATATTTAGACACAATTATGTCGTTTTTATTGAACAAAAGTGCATATAAATTCAGCATACTGCGAACTCTAAAAAAGCACAACTAGCCTCTACCCATGACTATAAACCGAAGCACAAATGCTCAAGGAAGGATATGAAATGTCAGAAATATTGAACAATGAACAATGGATTTATGTAAAACGCCCGACCGGCCGAGTCAGCGAGGAGCACTATCGCTATCAGCAAAGCGAGATCGATACCAACTTAAGCCAGAATGAAGTCTTGGTCGAAGCGAAGTACATCAGTGTTGATCCCTATATGAGAATTCAACAGCATGAGAGAAATACCTATGACGTGCCACATCCATTATTTACGGTACAGGCTGGCGGCGTGGTAGGACAAGTGGTCGCCTCAAATGCCGCAGGCTACCAAATTGGCGATTGGGTTTTGAATTACCAAGGCTGGCAACGCTACGCCAAATGCCATATGAATGACTTACAGAAGCTCGATCCCGAACAGGCTGCACCGAGCACCGCACTCGGTGTGCTCGGCATGCCAGGTCGCACTGCATGGTTTGGCTTAATGGAAGCGGGTCGCCCCCGGCCTGGTGATACGGTAGTGGTCTCGGGCGCTGCCGGTGCGGTCGGCTCACTAGTCGCACAATTTGCCAAGCGTGCAGGATGCCGTGTGATAGGCATCGCTGGAGGCGCAAAAAAATGCGCCTTCCTAATTGACAAACTCAAGCTCGACGCGGCGATCGACTATCAGCAATTTCCAAATCAAGAAAGTATGTCAGCGGAAATCTTACGCGTCACAGAGGGCGTTGATGTCTACTTCGATAATGTCGGCGGCATGATTACTGATGCCCTTATCCCGCATATCAAGCTAAGAGCCCGTATCGTCATTTGCGGCACGATCAGTCAATATGATGGCGGTCTTGATCATCCAGATTTGGCACCACGCTTCCTTCAACATATGCTGTTTAAGCGCGCCAGCATACAAGGCATTTTGGCGCGCGATTTCACCCATCGCATGCCAGAACTTCGCGCCCAGATCTCCGCCTGGGTAAGAAATCATGAGATCGTTTTCGAAGAAACCATCATCGAAGGTTTCTCGCAACTGCCCTCAGCGCTGAGCAGCTTATTTGAAGGTAAAAACATAGGCAAACTTCTAGTTAAAATATAAATTTAGAGCTAATGCGCAGGCGGTAGCTTGCATTGCGCAAACGCTTTTGCGCGCACTTGGAACTAATCTCGTACAGCTTGATCAAAGTTTGGTCGATCAAATTCACCACCGTTTCTATCGTCGCGAGCATGCGTTGACAGTAGGCGCGAATGTCTGCATGCTCTCGCCTTGTTTGTATCAAGGTGTAGCAAGCTTGAAACACATGGTCGAATTTTTGAAATATCCTGCAACCCTACTTAATCAAGCTGAATAATGAAAAAAATCCTGCTTCCAACTCTGGCGCTTACCTGCGCTTTAGGCTCTGCAACGGCACATGCCGATGTCAACTACCAAATTAAGATCACGAATGCTGCCCAACACTTGGCTGAAGTCAGTATTGAATTTCCTGCGGCCAAAGCAAATACGCTTGACGTACAAATGCCAATTTGGCGGACAGGTCGTTATGAAGTTTTGAACTTGGGGAAAAACGTTCGTCAGTTTAAGGCGACCAATAGCAAGGGGCAGCCACTCACATTCGCCAAGACAGACAAAGGCACTTGGCAGATTAAAACAAAGGCAGGTGAAGCGGTTAAAGTAAGCTACGAAATATTCGCCAATGCTTTGGGCGAACGCACCCAACACATTGATGATACCCATGCCTATCTGGACGCGAGTGGTGTCTTAATGTACGCAGCACCCTACCGCTCCCAACCAGTGACTGTTAAGTTAGATACACCAGCAAACTGGGTTTCTCGTTCAGGTATGGATAAAGGCAATTGCGATCATTGTTTCGTCGCGCCGAATTATGATGTTCTGATCGACTCGCCTATCGAAACAGGTGAACATGAGTTCCATCAGTTTGAAGTGGACGGCCGTAGCATTGAGTTAGCTATTTGGGGTCGCGGTAACTACAACGGCAAAAAGATGGCGGAAGATTTAAAGAAAATCGTCATCGAGACCAAAAAAACTTTGGGTGAATTCCCATTCAAAAAACGTTACTTGTTCATCGTGCACGCGACTGATGGCGCTGGTGGTGCAACTGAGCACTTGAACTCAACCGTCATCCAAAAACCACGTTGGACTTACTTCCCACGTAAGGAGTATTTGGGGTTCTTAAAAACGGCTGCGCATGAATTCGTCCACACTTGGAATGTGAAGGCCTACCGTCCGAAAGAAATGGTGCCTTACGAGTATCAAAGAGAAAATTACTCACGCTTGCTGTGGATTGCAGAAGGCAATACATCTTACTTGGAATCCTTAGTCACTTTGCGTGCCGGTCTTCAAACACGTGACGAATTCCTCGAAGATTTATCGAAAGCTTTACTTGCTTATGAGCACCAACCTGGCCGCTTCCAACAAAGCGCAGCAGAGTCTAGCTTTGATGCATGGATCGATGCTGGTGGCGAGCGAGCACGTAATGCCTCCGTCAACATCTACAGCAAAGGTTTATTGCTGGGCAACGCGATCGACATTGAAGTTCGCCGTCAAACCAATGGTGCGAAAGGCTTAGAGCATGTTCACCAGTATTTATATGCGCACCATACGGTTGATAAAGGTGGTTACGGCGAGGCTGATGTTCGTGCTGCATTGAAATCGGTGACGGGTAATGACTGGTCTAGTTGGTGGACCACGTATGTAGACGGCATTGGTGAAATACCATTCCCAGAATTACTAAAGAATGTCGGTCTGAAATATACGATTGAAGCGGGTAAAGACGATGAGCAAAAAGAGGAATGGTTCACAGGTTTACGCACTCGTGAAGCTGGTGATTTCGCCTTAGTCACTGAAGTTGAGCGTGATAGCCCGGCGTGGAAAGCTGGCATTGTTGCGGGTGACACGCTGATTGCCGCGAATGGTTTGCGCTTGACCAATAAAGATCTTAACGAACGCCTATGGATAATTCAACAAACACCGATCAAACTTTCCGTTTTCCGTCGTGATGAATTAAAAGAACTCGCTTTTGTACCGAACAAGCAGGTCAAAGGAAAAGCAAAACTCAAAGCACTTGACGATGCTAACGATCAACAAAAGAATCTCAACAGCAAATGGTTAGGCGTTGAATGGCCAAGCAAAGCGGCTGGGGATAAGGCAAAAGAAGGCGAGAAAACGGCGAAGTAAGCGTGAACTTAATCCCCAAAGATGGATGTTGTCAGTTTTTGTAACATCTTTTCTCAGAAAAATGGCAGTCGAGTAGAATCTCCACTGCCATTTTTATTGCCTATTACCACAGCGTGCTTAGGGCTTTTTCGCAATGCACCAAAAAAAGAATCAAAAATGTGAATAAATGTGACATCCGAAAACCATGCTCACGCGTTATAGGATTACAGGTATGGTCGTAATTGCATTCAATTCGTTTATTCCATGCGAAAGAACAATATGAAATTCATCAAGAAATCATCCGGCATGCTCGGCGCTGCCACCTTAACTTTAGCAAGCTTGCTACTTGTTTCACCGGTCATGGCGCAGAATGATCCGCCCGGTCGCGTGGCGCGGGTCGGTTATTCCTACGGACAAATTAGTTTTGCTGATGCTGGTAGCAATCAATGGGCCGAATTGATCCCGAATCGCCCAATCTCCATAGGTGACAGTATTTTTGTCGCCGATCAAGGTCGAGCTGAACTGCATGTCGGCAATAGCGCAATCCGCATCAACGAGAATACTCGCCTTAGTTTCATCAATCTGACTGATGACGCCAGCCAAATCCAATTAACTCAAGGCACGATTGTGGTCCGCGTACGAGCTTTGTCGGAGCGCGAAGTATTTGAAATCAATACCCCAAATCTCAACTTCTCCGTTCAAGAGCCCGGCGAATACAGAATCAATATTAATCCCGATAACACCACTACGATTATTGTTCGTCGCGGCGTCGGCGTGGCACAAGGCGATCGCGATGTCATTACGCTTCGTGAGGGTGAGCAAACGCGTTTTTCTGGCACGAATTTGAACCACACCATGATTGCGCGAGCGCCTGCATTTGATACTTTTGATCAGTGGGCATTTGACCGTGATCGTGCTGAAGAGAATTCTATATCCGCGCGTTATGTGCCACGCGATATGGTCGGTTACCAACAACTCGATGAATATGGCAACTGGGAAACGCATGTTGAGTACGGCGCTATTTGGTACCCTCGCGGCATTTCTGTCGGTTGGGCTCCATACCGCGATGGTCGATGGGTATGGGTTGCGCCTTGGGGTTGGACTTGGGTAGATCGCTCACCATGGGGTTTTGCACCTTACCACTATGGCCGTTGGGCCTACGTTGGTCATCGTTGGGGTTGGGTCCCAGGTCGCTATGAGCGTCATCACCGCCCAGTATATGCGCCTGCCTTGGTGGCGTTCGTTGGCGCTAGCAATCATGGCGTAAGTGTTGGTCTTAGCGTGGGGAGCAAACGCAATTATGGCCCCGCGGTTTCTTGGTATCCGCTAGGCCCAGGTGAAAGCTACCGCCCACATTACACCCAAAATCCGCGATATATTCAAAATATTAATCAGACTATCATTAACAAAACAGTCGTCGTTAATCGCGACCGCGATATCTATATCAATCGTCACGTGCCACACAGTGTCACGTCTGTTCCATCGCAAACTTTCGTTCGCGGAGATCACGTCTTTCCTGCTTCAAAATCGATCTTGACCACGCAACTCAAAAAGCTTGAGGTGCTCAATGACGGCCCCAATGTCACGCCAGATAAGGGTAATCGATTTGGTGATGCGCGCCCACGTACTTGGCAAGAGAATGACCAATTCCGTAGCCGCGCCACCCTCAATAATGACACGCAAACCAATGTTGTACCGAGTTACGAGCCACGTTATCGCGAACGTGAACGCGAGCGCGATCGCGGCAATTCCAATAATGCAGCGGTCGCTAATTATGGCAATCAAAGCCAAGGCATCAACAATGCCAATAATATTCGCCCTATGCCAAACAGCAATCAGGTGAACGTTCAAAACCCAAACAATGCCTCAGTCACGACTACATCGCAGCCTGCAACGATAGTTCAGTATCCGCAACGGCCCGAGATCAGAGCAGAACAAAGAACCGAGCAAAATACACGTATGAACTCGGAGTCAAACAATAATGCAAGCATGATCAACAACAACCCTGTCAATATCAACAGTGCTCAAGCTAATGTTAGATCCTATGATGAAATTCAGGCTGAGCGTGGTAGAGGCTCTCGTTTTGACGATGCAAATCGCGCGACTATCAATGGCTCACGCTTTGACAATCGTCGCGACACGCTATCAAGCAATAACGTGAATACAGCCCCTGCTGCGGTCAACACTGCAGTCCCAACGCCGATGCCTGCTCGTCCAATTGAGCGACCAATAGAAAGAAACGAACGGGTAGTTGAGCGTGCAGAGCGCGTGATGGAAAGGCCTCAAGAGCGCCTGATCGAACGTGGTAACGATAGGCCAATAGAACGTCCACAAGCGAGCTTCGCACCACGCCAAGAAATTCGTCCTGAACCAAGACCTGTCGAGATGAGACGTGAAGTGCCGACGGCAGCCCCCTTCGTTGGTCCGGCACCGACACCTGTCAAAGTCGAACGCACGGAGAAATCCGAGAATGCAAAGGATAAGTTGGAAGACGCAAGAAGTAAGCGAGAACGCTAAACAACATCCCTCCTCTCTTCGAACTAAGCACCGCATGGTGCTTAGTTTTTTTGCATTTTTAACAAGCAACATCCCCTGAATCGCCATGCTTTATGCGCCGCAGAACAAGATCAACGATGTTTTGCTGACAAAATACCGACAGTTAAGTTCATTTAACAATTTAAACTGTTTTATTTCTGGAAATTCTTAGCCATAAGGCTATAATTTCCACAGGGTATTATTTCAATACAGTATTGGGGCTTTTCAACATGAATTCACCCGCAATTTCCTGTCCAGAATTTCTCGCCATGGAGCGATCCATCATTGACGACTTCGTCTCTTGCACGAGAGAGAGTTGCGATGAAACAGAAACCTGTATCAAGGCGCTCAATCAAAACGGTGGTGCTGAATTTGTTCATCGTTTGTTCCGCGCATTGCACTCACTCAAGGGCAACTGTTTGATGGTCGGTTTAACGCCATTTACCGAGCCGCTCCATAGAATCGAAGATATCGTCGCCAAAGTTCGCGCTAACCAAATCCCTTACTTCCCCGTCATCGGTGAATTCCTGTTGTTGGCGACTGACGAAATTGAAGACCTTTTAGCTGAACTGATTACTACCCGACAATTCAATGACGAAAAACGACAGCTACTCTGCCGCGTCAGCCAACAGTTACTCAACTCCCTCACGCCCAGCAATGTTGAAAGCGAAGTACGTAATGCCATCAACATGCTCGATAAAAAAGATCGTAATATTGCACTTGAGGTCAAGGCCAAGAAGGTTCTGCTTGAAGTTCCACCAGACTTAGAACTCATGCGCGAATTGTCGAATCACATCGATAATCTGAGTATCTATCGTAAGAACCGCAGTGACCAAGTCGTGCAAATGACCGAGCAACTCAATGAAGCCATGGGTTTTCCGGTTGACCCGCAACAACTACAAGCCGCATCTCTGATGCATGATGTTGGCATGAGCTTTATCCCGCATAACATCTTCAATAAAGAAGGCTCTTTATCGAAAGAAGAGTTACGTAAAATCCAAGAACACGTTGTGATTGGCAGTCAATTCTTACTTCGTTTTGGTGGTTGGGATGAGGCAGCACGTATGGTATTGGACCATCATGAGCGCTACGATGGCACCGGCTATCCAAACGGTGCGAAAGGCGATGAAATTCACGTCGGTGGGCGCATGTTATCCATCGTCGACACTTTCTGCTCAATCACAACTGAACGCTCCGATCGTACATTCAAGAAGAGTTTGTTAAGTGCCATTTCAGAAATCAATGCGAACAGCGACACGCAATTTGATCCGGCGATGGTCCAAGTGTTTAATGAAGTCGTGCGCAAAATTATGATGCGCCCAAGCACTTAAGCAATTAGGCACTTAGGCTCTTTCAATACGCTCAAGCAAAAAGCCCTGATCGCAGCATACGATCAGGGCTTTTTCTTGATGGATCGACTAATTCGATGCAGAGTATTTAATATTTCGCAGGCTGCCCCGCTGCCGGTAAAGACTTCTTGATGAACTCACGGATATGCTCATTCGATGAAGTCAAATCTTCTGCACGTAGGTACATCATGTGCCCACTACGATAGCCTTTAAATTCCATGCGATCCTTCATCTTTCCACTTGGATCTATTTGCCACATCGTATACTTCGCGTCGAAGTAATTGGTCGCACCATCGTAGTACCCAGACTGCACCATCAAATGCAAATAAGGATTTTGCGCCATCGCCAAGCGCAGATTTTCGCCGGTTTTGTCGTTGCTGTTGTCCCAAGGTTGTACCGGTCCAAACATATTATATTTAACGTCCGTTTTATACTTCAAAACATCGCGTAGATAATAATTGATAGCAGGCGTGAAAGAATGCAACCAAGAAGTGAGCTCAGCATTGTAATCAGGCGATACGCCAGCATCAGTGCGGTCTATGCCCAAATAGCGAGAATCTAATCGCCCAACGGTTTTGCCTTTATCACGGAGTAAATCTTTCCAAAAAAATGAAGGTGACACCGTTAAATTATTTTGCAACACACTTTGCACTGACAGCCCCGAATAACGGGCCACTTTTGTCGCGATGGCCTGACGCTTGGCTGGATCGATAAAACCACCACGAGTGAGCGCAGGAATAAATTCATCGAGTGTGAAGGCTTCGACTTCAGGCAATAGTGCATTCAAGTCTCGTTGCTGTAAATCTGCAGGAAGAGCCTTGTGATACCAAGCGGTCGCGGCGTAGTATGGCAAAGATAACGCTGCATCAACCGGACCATCACGTCGAATGCCAAGTCCTGTAGGCGACACTAAAATCACGCCATTCAAATACATCCAATGATTGTTCTGTAATTCTTTGGCCAAACCAGAAACCCGCGTCGTACCGTAGCTCTCCCCAATCAGATATTTTGGAGAATTCCAACGACTGCTACGTGACACAAAGGTATTCAGCCACTCAGCCAAATAGCTGATATCAGCGTTCACGCCAAAGAACTGCGCGCGATCGGCCTTTGGATCGAGAACACGTGAGAATCCTGTGTTCACTGGATCGATATAGACGATGTCAGCCACATCAAGAATTGAATGTGGATTATCGCGCACACCATAGGGTTGAACCGGGTAGCCTTCATCATCAATATTCAACATTTTTGGCCCGGTATACGCGACATGCATCCATACTGAAGCCGAGCCAGGTCCGCCATTAAACGAAAACACCAAGGGCCGCTTATCACGGTTAGTGACATCACTACGTTGATAGTAGGTGTAGAACAGAGAAGCAATGACCTTACCCTCTTTGTCCCATACTGGCTGAGTTCCGGCTGTCACCTTGTAAGGAACGGGCTTTCCCTTAATCATTACATTGCCATTTGAATGCACTGCCGATTCAGGTGCGAGCATACGATCGTTTGCATTCACACTAACTTTTGAACTTGATGAAGTCGCTGAGGTCTGCGCCGTCGCGTTTTGCGCCGTATTTTCTTGCGCAGAAACAGCGCCTGCAACCAACATCGTCGATAAAAGCAATACACGAACTTTCATTCTTTGATCCCCTCTTGCATATTTAGATACTCAACCGTTGCCGTTGATTCGCTACCAAAAACAAACTTAGCAATTGATGCCGTGGCATTCACACAGAATCGCGCCGCAATAACTATGGCACAAGCCAACGACAAATTATTCGAACACTAGTCTATGAACGTAGACGAGCAGAAAAGTTCCCAGTCATACTCATGGATGCCACCACAAGCCGCAAGGAAATGCGCTTCCTTCAAATCATAAAAATTTGTGCATCGATCATGACAAAAACAAAAGGCGTAGCCAAAACTACGCCTTTGATTCAAATGCCAAACCTTCCATCAACGTCAAAACGACTCGCTGAAAACGACTCAGTTGTGGGGTCAAACAAGGATCCATTAAGTTGGATCAACCACACCCTTTGCAATCATACGCAAAGCCGTTAGGCTAGGCACAAAGAAGTACTCACCACCACGGGTCTCAACTAATCGAGGAATTTTACTCAAGAAGTAAGGTGCCTCATCGCCATTGGGATCGACTTGCAATACCGCTTTGCTCGGGGTTTTCTCATCGGCGCTGTGATTTCCAAGCAAGATTTCTTTATCACTTCCCGCTTGAAAATCATTGCCGTAATTAATCCACTGTTGCTGGACAAACTCAAACTGACGATTGATGTCGGCATTGATCATCATAATGATAATGCCGTGGTTACCGTCGTTACGACTGCGATCTTTCACTTCTCCATAGGGCAGGCCCCGACGCAGAATACGACGACGATTGGCTAAAGCCCCAGGCGTATCAAACGCGTCTTTGTTATAAATCATCGAACCCGGGCAAGCACCCTTCACCATCTGTAAGGAAGCGCGCGGATTAATGCGACGGATATGCGCACTAAATGGACACTTCGCGCCACTCATGTCGTCGTCATAGGTAAAGTCGCTCAGCAATTTGTCTTTTCCGTTTTGATCGGCCCCCAAGAATTGCATATCAAATTTCGCCTTACTTGCGGGATCAGGCGCTTTCACCAACGGAGCACCATTGTCACGCCAACGTCCGACGAACTTTGCCGCGAGCAGCTCACGTGCATCATCTAAAGCTAAATTTTTATGGGTAGCGAAACTGTGGGCATGCTTCTCCAAATATTGATCAAAGGTCGCCACATTCTCATGCAATTTACGATAGACCATATAGGTGCCATTACGCGACAACAAGATAGGTTGCGGCGCTGGTGGGTATTCGTGCGCTTCATCAACATGGCCAAGTAAAAACTCACCGGCCGCTAATGGCGCCCAGGTGCCATCATCCATCTGTTTACCACGTCCATGCACATTCAAGTCGTAGTTAGGCGCACCTTCAAAAACAGGATCGCCAATACCATCGGTATATCCAAAATGCTCTTTCGAGGTAGGGTGACCGTTTTCCATTACCACTTTAACGTCTTGGTAATCAAGAATCGCACCGTCATCACCACGGTGTCCACCGAGAATGACCACACCTTCTGCATGTGCTTTGACGGCTTCTTGTAGCCATTGATATGACTCTTCCAAGAACTGTGGCAAACGTGCATTGAGAGAGATAAAAATATGAACGTCTTGCTCGCGTGTCTCACGATTGCCTTGCCAAATCGGGTCCCAATGCTCTGGTGAGCTTGGGCCGTCGTCACCCAAAATGTCGCGACGATGTTTCATCCCCTGCACAAACTCGGGTGAGAAGCCATTGAGCGAAGAGCGTGGCAACTCCAATTCCTTTAAGCCTTGGTATGCAAAAGCGATGTTCACGGTCCAATTCGGCTGCGCAATTTGCCCTTCACCGCTGCCCCACTGCACCGACGATGTGACACGTTTGGTGACAGCGGCAACGAAGTCACGCGCAATGGCAGAATGACGAATATTCAAAAACACATAACGTGCGACAGGATATCCAAAGCGTCCATAAGCACGAATGACATTCCCTTGAATGTCGGTTAAATCTAATTGTTTAGTCACGTTCGACCTCTTTTCTTGAATTTTATAGGCGATATTTACCGGCAGACCACGTCGGCGCAGTCAGATTATTGGGCGCCACGCGTTGCATAAAGGCTTGAAAATTCACCTTCAAAGTCGGTGCGTCTAGACCCTGGTTGTCGATGACGAATTTGGCAAATTCCTGCTTCAAATACAAAGCCTTTAATTGTTCCGCCAAAGATTCATCGTTAGAGCCATCAAAAAACAGAGAGGCAGTCAGCTGACACTTTTTCATGTACGCGATAAAGCTTTCGGCATCGTTCACCTGATCGAACCCATAACAGTAGGACCAAATCTCCTTGATACGATCGCTAATCGCTTGCCACATACCGCGCAAATATCCATCAAGATCTGCTTTCGGCCCACCATAGAAATTACAAGAAAAGACCAAATAGCGCGACTGCAAATGATCTTCGGCAGGAATCGCCGCGCGGCGCATATCATCCGTCACAAACAATGACATATCGCGCACGGTATCGAGTCCACCACCAGTGGGTTGCGATTCGGTATACACGTCATCGAGTACAAAGAAGCGGCAT
>CANHZI010000109.1 GCA_947464955.1 Oxalobacteraceae bacterium | reverse complement strand
TTTCCCATTTTTTGACTCGCACAATTGGGCACCCGAAGGGCAGTGGCAGTGTGGTCGCCTTTCTTTGCTTACTTTCTTTGGCGAAGCAAAGAAAGTGAGTGGCCGCCGGGCCACACCCGGCCAGCGAACAATGAGAACGAGTAACCTACATAAAGCGGCAAACAAACGACACTGGATTCCCCCTTGCAGGGCGCGCCCGTGTTTGCAAACACGAGCCGATTGCCGAGCGATCAGCATGCTAATCGAAACCCTCTTCAATCCCTTCGCGGGAATGACGGCTCTTCAAAGTTCAAAAGTCGATCTTCTTTCAACAGACGGTTGAGGTGCTTCGCTTTTGACTTTCTCCACTTCTGACACTGCCAATTGTGTGAGGCAGAAATGGGAAAAAGAGAGTCAGATGTCTGAGCGAAGCGAGTTTCTGACTCTCTCCATTTTTGACTCGCACAATTGGGCACCCGAAGGGCAGTGGCAGCGTGGTCGCCTTTCTTTGCTTACTTTCTTTGGCGAAGCAAAGAAAGTGAGTGGCCGCCGGGCCACTCCCGGCCAGCGAACTTTAATAATCACCAGAAGCCAATGAAACAAAGAACGAAAGACACTGGATTCCCGCCTTCGCGGGAATGACAACACACAGGCTCAAGAGCCGCTTAGATTAATTACGGAGGTTGTTTGTTTTTGTTTTGCTTTTTCTTTTGACGTTTATCCACTTCTGACACTGCCAATTGTGCGAGGGAGAAAATCGATCAGAAAGCTTTGTTATCTGAGGTTTAGCAGGGGTTTCGATGTGTCTGTACAACGCCTGCGTTACGGTCTTCGCTTGCGAGCGAAGACGCGACCTCTACCTAACAGCTTGCGCTGGAAAACCCAAGGTCTTACCACCACCTAAACAACATGTTGGGTTTCGCTTTGTTCAGCCCAACCTACAGGCAATTCTCTGCTGAACCGATTTCCCTTCGCTCAAGCGCCCTCACCCTACCCCTCTCCCGCCTGCGGGAGAGGGAACCAAAAACCTTAGGTCTCCACCCGCCACCAAGCAGGCAAAAGCGCCCGCACCTGCGTTTGATTAAACCGATCATCCATCAAATAAACCACTCCTTGATCTTCCGTAGTCCGTATCACACGGCCCGCTGCTTGTACTACTTTTTGTAAGCCGGGAAAGAGATAGGTGTAGTCATAGCCTGCGCCAAAAATGTCTTGCATGCGTTGGCGTATTTGTTCGTTGATGGGATTCAGTTGCGGCAATCCGAGCGTAGCGATGAATGCACCGATCAGACGTGCGCCTGGCAGGTCTATGCCTTCACCAAAGGCGCCGCCTAAGACGGCGAAACCTATGCCCTGGCTGTGTTCGGTGAACTGCTCAACAAACTGTCTGCGCGCAGACTCGTCCATGCTGCGTGTTTGGGTCCAGATTGCGATATCGGGGTAGCGTCGCTGCAAATCTTCGCGCGCTTGTTCCATGTAGTCGAAGCTGCTGAAGAATGCGAGGTAGTTGCCAGGCTTTGCGGCGAATTGGCTTGCTATCGCCTCGCTGATCGGGCGTAGGGATTTTTGTCTGTCTTGGTAACGTGTAGAGACGTGGTCAAGTACCTGCACGGACAATTGTTCTGATCGAAATGGCGAAGGCACATCGATCCATGCGGTGTTATCGGGCATGCCTAATAAATCGCTGTAGTAGTTCCACGGACTCAAGGTGGCAGAAAACAAAGCGCTGCAATGGCTGGCCGCGAAGCGATGTTTGAGGTAAGGCGCGGGAACGATATTGCGCACGCAGAGTGTTGACTCACCGCGTTCAATTTTTACGTCGAACAAGGAGTGCTCAGCAAAGCTCTCACACAAGCGACTGAACAATAAAGCGTCGAGATAAAAGCTCTGCAGCTCTGGCAATACGGCTGTTGGATGTTGATTAAAGTAGCTCGCCACATCGGCACAAGCATTACTTAGTGCGAGTAGAAATTTTTCGGGTAAGTGTTGATGGGCGATATAGTCATCTTCTTGTTCTTTGTGCAGCTGGCGCCATTGTCTCGCGACGCGTTCGAACGGTTTTTTCAGCTCAACGGGCGCGAGTTTGCGCATGGCTTTGAAGTCGCGATAAGCTAACTCGGCGCTATACATGGCCCGAGCGCGCGCCACCATATTGTGCGCTTCATCGACTAAGAGTGCGACCTTCCACTCGTTGGCTAAGGTTTGCCCAAACAACATGGCATTCAAATCAAAGTAATAGTTGTAGTCGCCTATCACCATGTCTGACCATTTACTCATTTCCGTGCTCAGGTAATAAGGGCAAATCTCATGGTCCAAAGCGAGTTGACGTAAATTGGTTTGGTCTAAAACCGGCAGCTGCAATGCGGCTTGTCTCGCCGCAGGTAGGCGATCGTAGAAGCCCTTCGCTAAGGGACATGAATCGCCATGACAAGCTTTATCGGGATACTCGCAGGCTTTACTTTTGGCGACTAGTTCAATCACGCGCAGCGGGCGCATGGCTTCAACACCGTGCAACTTAGCAGCTGTGTTGAATTGCGGTGCCAGCGTTGCGATGGCGTCTAATGCCAATTGCCGTCCCGATGTTTTGGCGGCCAGAAAAAAGATTTTATCGAGGCCATGCTCTTTGCAGGCTTTTAGCATAGGGAAGATACTGGCCATGGTTTTGCCTATGCCTGTTGGCGCTTGCGCCAGTAGACAACAGCCACGATGACTGGCTTTGTACATCGCTTCTGCCAACTCGCGCTGTCCGACCCGAAATTGGGCGTGCGGGAAAGTCAGCGCATCCAACACGGCGTCGCGTTCTTGTCTATGCTGCATCTCCTGCTTGGCCCAAGCTAAAAACAACGTGCATTGCTGTTCAAAAAACACACGCAATTCTTCGGCACTGTGGTTCGTGCTCACCGCAGTTTCGGCCTTGGTATCGACATTAAAGTAAATCAAGCTGACGCGGATTTGCAGAAGCTGTAGCTTCTCACATAACAAATGCGCGTAAATCTTGGCTTGTGCTAGATGCAAACAGCGATGGTTCTCAGGGATATTCGCAAGATCACCACGATAGGTCTTGATCTCTTCGACTTGTTTGCGCTCGGGCCAATAACCGTCTGCCCTGCCCTTCACTAACAATTCTTGATAGCGCCCCTGCAAGGCAACTTCGTATTCGTAGCTGGCCGGGCGTCGCGACACCACTTGACCATGGCCCTCAATGCCTTCTTGTGCGCTTGGCGACGGCGTGAAGCGCAAGTCGAGATCACCTTGTTTGGCCGTGAATTCGCACAGACTACGGACACCGACAGTGTAGCTGGCTAGCGTCACGGCGCATCCTCTTGCCAACGCAAATAGCATACGGAAATCGGCAATCCATGTTGCTGACAAAATTCGATCAGGCGTAATTGATTGTCTTGTAGCTTATCGCCAGGGCCTTTGACTTCGATCAGTTGGTAAGCCCCTCGTTCTGGGTAAAACTGAATCAAATCAGGGAAACCACTGCGATTGCTTTTGATGTCGGACAAGATACGCGTGAACCAGTGTCTTAAATCACGTGCTGGGATGCAGTGCAACGCCATTTCGAGCAGCTCTTCATCCAATGTTTCCCAAAATACGAAGGGCGACTGTTTACCGTATTTTTCCGCATAGGTCTGACGAATGCGATCGCGATAAGCGTCGGATTCCAACAGCGTGAAACAGTGGGCAAAGTCGTCCGCTCGTCTTTGCACAAAGTCTTCGCTGTTTAAGTCAACGGGACCGCGATGAAATGGATGAAAAAACGCCCCTGGCAAAGCCTTAAAGATCGCAGGCCAACACAACAAGCCGAGTAGAGAATTGAGTAAGGCATTTTCGACATAGAATACTGGCGCGCCATCTTGATGCAAATGCTCCCGCACCACATGTTCTACATAAAAATCTTCTGTCGGGTAGGGCAATTGCAAATGCAAGGTTTCGACTGGCGCCACCGTTTTCTTCTCTGGCTTTTGCAAACCCAGTTTGCGGTTCAGGCGCGGTGCGCTTCGCATTAATTGCTGGTGTTCGGCATCGCTTTCTGGCGCGGCGAGTGCTTGGTTCAAGAGTTCTAACGCCGCCGCGCTTTCGCCCATTTTTTCGAGCACGCGAATGCATCGTTGGCGTGCGCCGGGATAGGTGCTGCAGCGATACAAATCTAAAGCCAAGGGCCAGTCTTGTAGTTTTTCGATTGCTTGCCCCATCTGAAACAACAATCTATGACGACGGCGTTCTATCCATGCGTTATCGATTTGGATCTGATGAATTTTTGGTAGCAGATCGCGCGTCTCTTGGGCATATGCTTCTTGATCTGAAGTTGTCGAACCCAAGAGATCAAACGCGTCGCGGCAAGCTTGTAAGGCGAGGTAATCATCGACGTCACGGCGTGATTGAAAACCGCGTGCTTCGGGCGGAAATGCGATGGTTTCGTATTGGTAAATGCCGAGATCGGCCAAGACAAATTCAGACCAATCCTGATGCGCATTACCAAAGAAAATTAAGCGCAGACGATGACATAATTCCTTCACCTGTATCTGCCACACGATGTCGCCAGAATTGGGATGCCAGGCAGAGAATGGAGCGGGAGGAGCTGAAGGAGCGGAAGCAACGGAAGCAGCGGGGGCATGGATGCACAGCTCGCTATCTTGCTGTTCTGCGGCAGCAGTTTGCATTAGCTGCGCGAGGAGGTCCGACTTCTTCAATTGCTTCTGTGCCGGTGTCAGCGAAAATGCAGCGGCGAGTTCGGGCTTGAGCAATAAATCAAATACTGCGGGCAAGTCTAATGCGGGATCTTCTTTGACCCAACCCAGCTCAAGCAAAGCTCGCATCGCCTTTTCGATATCGCCGATTTCGGCATAGCTCAGTTTGCTGCGTCGAAAGAGCTCGCCTCTACGCATGACCATACGCACAAATAATGCGCGCGATGCTTGCGGTAAGTTGGGAAAGTCGGCGATGAATTGCTTTTCTTCGGCATTCAAGACGTCGTCATAACGCGAGCGCACCCAGTCCAGCACTAGCTCGAAATTATCGAGGTAGTACAGTGGGTGCAAGACAGGCAAGCCGTGTTGCGTGCTATTGGTCGATGCGGAGACTTCGCTATTCATGAGACGTGGGGCTGGCGGATTTCCAAATACTGTATGTTTGCACAGTATATCGAACTTGCACGGTTCACACCATGCAGATGTGGATTAGGCAGCGGCCTCGACTTAAGACTCGCCGCGCATCACCTCGACTAATTGCGCTCTGAGCCAAGCATTAGCTGCATCATTCTCGGTGTTGGCGTGCCAATACAGATGGGCATCGATCGGTTGCGTAGCGAGTGGGAAGGGATCAATACGGTTAGCGAATTGCGCATTAGCGATATTGGCGTAATGCTCAGGCATCGTCAGCAACAAGTCGGTTTCAGACACCACGCGGCAGGCCGCGAAGTAGTGTTGACAGCGCAAGGCGATATGGCGACGCAGACCTTCGCGGTTCAATTCCGTGTCTTCCAAACCCAAACCCTTGCGGCGTGAGGAGACTAAGACATGGGCTTGCTGCAAATAGGTATCGAGATCGAGCAGCTTGCCCTTCTTTTTGGGAAACGCCGGATGTCCTTTGCGCGATAAGACAATCAATCGATCTCGCGTCACTCGTTGATGGCGGATCGCGCTACCCGACGCCATAGGCATAGGCACGTCGAGCACCATGTCGAGATTGCCGCTGCTGAGCTCTGTTTCAATATCTGCACGGTCTACCCGCACACTGGAAATCAACATGCCCGGTGCTTGCTCGGCAATTCTCTGCATCAGTTTCGGTAGGAGCGTGGCTTCAAATACGTCTCGTAGGCCGAGATGAAAACTGCGCTCCGTTTTACTCGCATCAAAACTTTGCTCGGTTTGTAAACTCGCTTCAAACAACTGCAAGCCCTGACGTACTTGCATGATGATGCTACGCGTGAATGCCGTTGGCGCCATTACCGTGCCTTGGCGCACAAAAAGCGGATCATTAAACATCGTGCGTAAGCGCGCCAAAGCATGGCTCAAGGCTGGCTGGCTCAGGTTTAAGACCTGACTGGCGCGCGTGATACTGCCTTGGCTGTAGATGGCATCGAGGACGACGAAGAGGTTGAGATCAGTTCTTGAGATATGCATAGAATGAATTATGCCACATGCATATCATTCATTTGATCTATTTTATGGCCAGCCGTATGCTGCGGTTTAGACCAAGTTTTCCACGCTTTAAGCTGGGCAACGATTTTGCCCCAATCGAAGAAAGCACCGCATGAATTTCGACCATTCTCCCATTGCCAAAGATCTCATCGCTCGTATGCAAAAGTTTATGCAGGAAGAAGTGTTACCTGCCGAAGCCACTTACTACCAACAACTGAAGGGCGGTAGTGATTGGACCCAATGGCAGCAACCGGCCATCATGGAAGAGCTTAAGGCTAAAGCCAAAGCTGCGGGTTTGTGGAATCTATTTTTGCCTGAAGACGGCGCACGCTTAGCGAACGTGGACTATGCGCCTTTAGCCGAGATCACTGGCCGCTCGATGATGTCGCCCGAGGTGTTCAACTGTAATGCGCCCGACACAGGCAATATGGAAGTCTTGGTCAAGTATGGCTCCGAAGAACAAAAACAACGCTGGCTTAAGCCTTTGATGAATGGCGAGATCCGTTCTGCATTTTGCATGACCGAACCTGACGTCGCATCGAGTGATGCAACCAATATGCAAGCCACCGCTATCGTCGAAGGCGATGAAGTGGTGATCAATGGCCGCAAATGGTGGAGCTCTGGCATTGGCCATCCCAATTGCAAAGTGTTGATCTTCATGGGCTTTAGCGATGCAACTGCCGACAAACATCGTCAGCATTCTATGGTCTTGGTGCCACTCGATACTCCTGGCGTGAAAATAGAACGCATGCTGCCGGTGTTTCATACCTTAGATGAGCCATTTGGTCACGGTGAAGTGAGTTTTACTAACGTGCGCCTTCCACTGTCTGCCATCATTGGCGGTGGTGATGATGGCAACGACAAAGTAAAAGGCATTGGACGCGGTTTCGAAATTGCACAAGGCCGTTTGGGCCCTGGTCGCATTCATCACTGCATGCGTGCCATTGGTGCAGCGGAATATGCGCTCGAATTGATGTGTCAACGCTCGCTCAATCGCGTGGCTTTCGGCAAACCCTTGGCGAAACTAGGTGGCAATGCCGACATCATCGCCAATGCGCGGATGGCAATTGAACAAGCGCGTTTGCTGACATTGAAAGCTGCGTGGATGATGGATACCGTGGGTGTGAAAGGCGCGATGAGTGAGATTTCACAGATCAAGGTCATTGCGCCGAATATCGCGACTCAGATCATCGATGCGGCGATGCAGATGCACGGTGGCGCGGGGCTTTCCGATGATTTCCCACTCGCTGCGCTGTATGCCTATGCGCGGGTATTGCGTCTTGCAGATGGCCCGGATGAAGTTCATCGTGGTTTGATCGCGAAGATCGAATTAAAGAATCAAGCAGCTCGCGCAAACGCAGCGCTAGCAACACACTAAAGCTCGGTCCTATTTTGAACGATTCTTACAAAGTACTTTTATGAATGCCATGAACGACCAAGCTAGCGCTGTACGTGCCGGTGAAGAGCTTCCTATCGACAAGGTAGATGCCTTCGTCAAACAGCATGTCACTGGACTACAAGGCACACCGGAGATCGAACAGTTCGCGGGTGGTGCTTCGAATCTAACATACTTACTGCGCTACCCCGATCGCGATTTGATTTTGCGTCGCCCACCATTTGGGCATCGCGCTAAATCGGCGCACGATATGTTACGCGAAGCGAAAATCATGCAGGCCTTAAAGCCGGTCTACCCTTATGTTCCTGCGGTGATCGCAAGCTGCGATGATGCGAGCGTGATGGATTGCGATTTCTATGTAATGGAACGTATCCACGGCATCATTCCGCGCCACAATTTACCGAAAGGCATGGTACTCAGCGAGCAGGAAACGCGTCGCTTGTGCTTGAATGTGATCGACAAAATGATCGAGTTACATCAAATCGATTACCAAGCGGCAGGCCTAGCAGGCATTGCCAAAGGTGAAGGCTATGTGCAACGACAAATGGATGGCTGGAGCGAACGCTATCGAAAAGCCAAGACCGAAGACGTGGGTGACTTTGAACAAGTGATCGCTTGGCTACAATCGAAAATGCCAGCAAAAGATGTCGCGACCTGCTTAATTCATAATGACTTCCGGTTTGATAACGTGGTGCTCAATCCCGACAACAGTAGCGAAGTGATCGGTGTCTTGGACTGGGAAATGGCGACCTTGGGTGACCCGTTGATGGATCTTGGAAATACCTTGGCCTACTGGGTGCAAGCCGATGATGATGCGGTATTTCAATCGGTGCGTCGTCAACCGACACATTTGCCGGGCATGCTAAAACGCGAGGAAGTGATTGCTTATTACGGTGAGAAGACCGGCTATCGCGTCGACAATTTTGATTTCTACGCGATCTTCGGCTTATTCCGTTTAGCCGTGATCGTGCAACAAATTTACTACCGCTTCTTCCATGGCCAAACCACGAACCCAGCTTTTGCCAATTTCGGCAAAATGAGCAATTACCTTGAACAGCGTTGCCTGCGTTTGATCGCAGCATCTCGTTTATAAGATACGAGGGCAACAATGGCTAGCATTTATCTGATTCGTCACGGTCAAGCGAGCTTTGATGCGGATGACTATGATCAGCTCTCGCCTTTGGGTATGGAGCAGTCACGCTTGCTCGGCACTTGGATGCGCAGCATGGGCTATGCACCCGATAGCATAATCTGCGGCAGCGCCAAGCGCCACAAACAAACGGCACAAGCCTGTTTGCAAGCTTGGCGAGAAGACCTCAATCAGCACCCCGAAGAGAGTTGGCTCATCGATGCGGGCTTTGATGAATTTGATCATCAAGAAGTCTTACTGAAACAGTGCCCGCAGTTTGCCGACTTTGCCGAACTCAAACAATTTGTCGCAGCACAAGCGCATCCACGACGCACTTTTCAGGAACTATTTACCGCAGCGGTCAATCGTTGGATCAGTGGTGAGTATGCCGACTATAGTGAAACTTGGATTCACTTTCAGCAACGATGCCGCGCTGCATTGGAACGTGCCTGTGCCACGGAAGGCAAGATATGGATCTTCACTTCAGGCGGCACCATTTCTGCGCTTTTACAGCAAGTGCTTGGCATAAGTGACGAGCGCATCTTTGATTTGAACGCCACTTTGATCAATGCAGGTGTGACGCGTCTGCATTATCGTCCAAGCAAGATCAGTTTAAGTTTTTTAAATAGCAGCACGCACTTGGAAATGCATCAAGCGCCGGCGCTAATTAGTTATCGATAAACCCCACCGTAGCAACCAACATGAAACACTGGAGCATAGATTGAAAGACCTCAAGAACAAAGTCGCTGTCATCACCGGCGCCGCCGAAGGCATAGGCAAAGCGATCGCCATTGCCGCCGCCGCACAAGGCATGAAGCTCGTATTGGCTGACATCAGTGCTAGTAAGCTCGACGCCACCGTAGCCGAGTTGAAGGCGCAAGGTGCCGAGGTACTTGGCGTGGTCACCGATGTCGCGCAAGAAGCAGCCGTGCAAAACTTGGCAGACCAAGCCTTTGCCCAGTTTGGCAATGTGCATCTCTTGGTCAACAACGCCGGTGTGGCATTTACCAAATCGGCATGGGAGACCACGGCGCAGGATTGGGAATGGATTATGGGCGTCAATCTGTATGGCGTAACCCACGCACTGCGCGCCTTCATTCCGCGTATGTTGGCCAAGGGCGAAGAAGGCCATATCGTGAATACTGCATCGATGGCGGGCATGATTTCGGCACCGGCTTTGGCGGCGTATAACGTCAGTAAATTTGGTGTCGTGACATTGTCCGAAGGCTTGTATCACGATCTCACACTGCGCCAAAGCAAACTCGGCGTTTCAGTGCTGTGCCCAAGCTGGGTCAATACGCGAATTATCGAATCCGAACGCAACCGCGATGCGGCTCAACGCACCGACGTCGACAAGCTGGAACGCATCTCTGCCAAGGCGAGCGCCAATATCATGAAAGCAGTGCAGAATGGTTTAACGCCTGAAGAAGTGGCAAAACAGGTTATCGATGCAGTGCAAGCCAATCAGTTCTATATTTTGACGCACGCCGACTCACATGCTGCCGTCAATGTACGCGCTCAAGACATCTTGCAAAATCGCCAGCCAAGTTTAATGCCACTTTGAGTTATAGCGAAGTTCAAGGCGCCTGTTCGTGACATCAAAAGGCCCCTTGAACAACTCCAAACAAGTACGAACTGCTTAGGCCAAGAACTTTGCCACACTCAGTAGGGTGCGATAAACACCCCAAGCGAGCGGCACTCCTACCGCTAACCAAGCAAGCACCACCACCATCGTACTCACACTATCTGCACCCGCCGCGCCATCGCGTTGTAATTCAGAAGCTGCCGCTCTTTCATGGGCCAAGCGTTTTTCTTCTGCGAGTTCTGCATCGTTCATAAACCATTTATCGTCCAATGGTTTCACCAGCAGATTACAAATCAAGCCTACTACCAACATACCTACCAAGATATACATCGTTTGGTTATAGACTTGTTCGCGCGGAAGACCAAGGCTCAGTTGGTATTCACGCATATAGTTCACGACGACAGGTCCCAGCACACCAGCCGTCGCCCAGGCTGTCAATAAACGACCGTGAATTGCACCGACCATCTGTGTCCCGAAGATATCGGCAAGGTAAGCCGGCACGGTTGCAAAACCTCCGCCGTACATACTCAAAATGATACAGAACGCGGTGACAAACAGAATCACACTACCCGCTGCCGCGCTGCTCGGCACACTGAAATACATCATGCCGCCGAGGACAAAGAACACCACATACGTCATCTTGCGACCTAGTTTATCGGACAGGCTCGCCCAAAAGAAACGACCACCGATATTGAATAAACTCAGCAAAGCAGTAAAGCCTGCCGCTACTGTCGCGATCGAGGCTAGCTGGGCTTTATCAAGCTCAGTAAATTTTTGCGAAACGCCGATCAAACTGCCCCCGAAGACTTCTTGCAACATCGGAGACGCCATACCCAACACGCCAATACCGGCGCTGACGTTCATACACAGCACCATCCAAATCAACCAAAACTGCGGGATGCCCCATACACGTTTCACATGCACGTGCTTGCTGGTAATCATGGCGTTATCGGCTTGCGCCACCGGTGGTGTCCAACCAGCTGGCTTCCAACCAGTTTCCGGCACGCGATAGCCAAAGGCGCCGGCCATCATGAACACGAAATAGATGAAGGCCATGACGATGAAAGTTTGCATGACGCCGACGCTCTCTGGCGTCGCGAAATATTTCATCAGATCTGCAGCTAAGGGTGAGCCTATCATCGCGCCACCACCAAAGCCCATAATCGCCATCCCTGTCGCCATTCCCCGGCGGTCTGGGAACCATTTGATCAGAGTTGAGACAGGCGAGATATAACCTAAGCCGAGACCAATGCCACCGATCACACCCGAGCCTAGGATCATCATCCAGAATTGATGCAAATGAATGCCGAGCGCTGAAATCAGCATGCCACCACACCAGCATACCGCCGAAACCACACCGGCTTTGCGCGGGCCAGCCCGTTCTAGCCAACCACCCCAGGTTGCCGCACTGGTACCGAGCAGCACAAAGAACAAGGTGTACATCCACCCCAAAGTGGAGATTTGCCAATCACAGGTGGTGGTGGTGAGTTGACCGATGAGCCCCACATCGGGACCACATTTGAGCGACTCTTTAATCCCGAGTGCCTTTGACAAAGGTAACCAAAACACGGAGAAACCATAGGCCATGCCAATACATAAATGGATGGCTAAGGCAGCTGGCGGCACCAGCCAACGATTGAAACTCGGACCTGCAATAATGCGCTCTTTATCGAGCAAACCGCTCGTGCTGTCTGACATCACTATCCCCTTAATCTTTTTTATAAAATGATTTCGTGATTCTAGCGAGTGATAGCTCTGACTAAAGTAGGTGTACTTTGACTCGAAGTCTGACCAACGCTGCTTCGATCTTAAACCTTTTCGGCCATGTAAATGAGGGCTGGATGAAGAATGCGCACGACAAAGGAACCCTGCGTTAGAAAAGGGGGGAATTTGAACCGCGTGTAAAAAAAAACGACACCGAGGTGTCGTTTTTTTGGGGAAGAATACTTAGATTAGAACGAGGATTGGAGGCCGATAGAGAACATATTCACGTTTGAAGTCATATCGTTCAAAGCTGCTGCGCGCACACGATGACGGTCGAACTCGGCTCTCACAGACACATTTTTGTCTAACTCGTATAACGCACCGAATCCAAATACCGCTTGTGTTGAGTAACCACTCTCGCTGCCAGAGAAGTTACCAACGCGCGCGCCCAATTCACCCTTCAGATAGGAAACGCCGATCTTACCGAAACCACGGAATTTATTATAAGACGGTGTCTTAAACACGCCGGTGAGGTCTAAGCCACGTGCCGAAACGCTACCGCTAATATTGCTAACACGCGCAGTCACTTCGTTCAAATAAACATAAGACGCTTCAACGCTGAAAGTTTGGTTGTATTCGTAACCACCGAACAACTTATAACCGCCTGCATTTTTTGTACATGCATCAGAGCCCGCGCAATCGATATTCCAATTTGCGCGCCCAACGGTACCACCCAAGAAAGATTGTGCAGAAGCCTGAGCGCTCAATACTGTACTAACTGCCAACAAAGTTGCAGCAAGAATTTTCTTTTTCAACATAAAAATCACCTGAAATAAAAGTTTATTGATACTGAGATCAAGCGACGCAAGACCGAAAGACACAGAATGCCTTGCCTGAACGCCAAGCATTTTACATTTTCATTGGCTGTTTGGCTTCTTTTTCGTTCAAATTCCGCATCGACGTTTCATTAATCGCACGCTAGCATCGCATCTTGTCTTGCTAGATCATCGAATCGGCAAACCACTGACCGGTTTTATTTCCTCCATGCAGACCATAGACCGCAAATTTGCAACACCCGGTACCTGCATTAATTTGTCAGTTAAAAATTGCGAGAGTGCTTTTAAATCGGTAGCAACTACTTTGAGCAGGTAGTCAAAATCACCCGATATCGTGTGACATTCGATGATGTCAGGGAAGGCCATGATTCTGCGCTCCACTTCCCGTACATTTCTGAATTGCTCGCGATCAAGAGAGAGATTGACATAGGCCATCACCCCTAAACCTACCGATTCGGGACTGACTTGCGCCGTGTATCCACGAATGACCTTTGCTTCTTCCAATGCCCTAACCCGCCTCAAGGTTTGCGGCGGCGACAAATGAATTTTTTCGGAGAGTTCGAGGTTGCTAATGCGACCATCGACCTGCAAATGGCGCAGAATATTCAAATCATAAGCATCCATTCAAAACCTCTATATTTTGCAAAATAACGTTTATGTGAAATATTTCTCTCCATTTTACATTCAAATGGAATTAAATTTCTCATATCATGATATTGGACGACAAAATAGAAATCTATTTATATTCAGAGTTGTCTATAATCTCAGCCACTTCACTGAGTTTGAAAACCACGATTTAGCCAACAACAGGCATAATGCCGCCTACCAAGCGACTTCGTGTTCTTCAGTAAAATGAATTCGCTAGAAAGCAAGGCTCAGTTCTCAATCATTTTAGGCGTATTGAACCATATGAAAACAATCTCATTAATTGGTGCACCAACCGACGTCGGTGCTAGTGTCAAAGGCGCTGGCATGGGTCCAGACGCATTGCGCGTTGCAGGCTTGACTCAAGCTCTCGAAGCGCGTGAACTGGCCGTAGTCGATCACGGCAATTTGCATGGCCCTGCCAACCCATGGCAAGCACCTGTGAACGGTCTACGTCATTTGAATGAAGCGATTGATTGGAACCAAGCGGTATATGATGAAGTGAGTAACGCTCTAAAGCTTGGCCATATTCCGATGATGCTCGGCGGCGATCATTGCTTAGCGATTGGTTCCATTAGTGCTGTCGCGAAACATTGCAAAGACAACGGTAAGAAATTGCGTGTCTTGTGGTTCGATGCACATGCCGACAGCAATCTTTCCACGATTAGCCCGACGGGCAATATTCACGGTATGCCAGTTGCCTGCTTGATGGGTCACGGCCCAGAACAATTAATCGCCTACGGTGGATACACACCAGCGATGCAAGCAAACGAAATCCGCCAAATCGGTATTCGCAGCGTCGATGATGGTGAACGTCAATTCATTCACGATATGGGTATTCCTGTATTCGATATGCGTTATATCGACGAACATGGCATGCGCGAAGTGATGTTGAAGGCGCTCGAAGGCGTCGATGAGAACACGCATTTGCACGTGAGTTTCGATCTTGATTGCTTGGATCCCGATATCGCTCCTGGCGTTGGCACTGCAGTTTTGGGTGGTCCAACTTATCGTGAAGCGCAATTGTGCATGGAGATGATCGCTGATACTGGTCGTCTCGCTTCTATCGATATCGTCGAACTCAATCCGGCGCTCGACGTTCGCAATCAAACTGCGATCATGGCAGTAGATTTGATCGAGAGTTTGTTTGGTAAATCAACATTGGTTCGTATGGCTGCAAAATAATTCGAGCTTCCAAACAAAAAATCCCGCGTCACAGAAGTGTAGCGCGGGATTTTTTTGTCCAAGAGATAGCAATGACTAGGCCACCAAAACTAGGTTGTCACGATGGATGAGCTCGGGCTCCTCGACAAATCCTAGGATGCTTTCGATTTCACTCGAGGCTTTGCGCATGATCCGACGAGCGTCACCACTACTGTAATTGCTTAAGCCTTTTGCGAAAACTTGTCCCTGCTGATCGATACAACTAACGACAGCCCCACGACCAAACTCCCCTCGCACCTCGGCCACGCCAATCGCTAACAAAGACTTTCCTTCATCGCGCAACTTGCCGACCGCCCCCGCATCAAGCACCAGCTGACCTGAAGTCTGTAAGTGATCCATCATCCATTGTTTACGGGCTGCAAGCGGTGCCATGTCCGAACTCAGTTGCGTACCAATTGCTTCACCTTGCGCCAGACGTACCAAGACATTCTCTTCACGCCCCCATGCAATCACTGTATGCGCACCTGAACGCGCGGCGCGTTTAGCGGCCAAGATTTTGGTGAGCATTCCACCGCTACCGATACTACTGCCCGCTCCTCCTGCCATCGCCTCCAACGCAAGATCGCCGGCACGTGCGTGATGCACGAACTCCGCATCAGGATTTTTACGTGGATCCGCGGTATACAAACCTTTTTGATCAGTCAGAATAATGAGAGCATCAGCTTCCACTAGATTCGCGACAAGCGCACCCAGCGTGTCATTATCACCAAACTTAATTTCATCGGTCACCACGGTGTCGTTCTCGTTAATCACAGGGACGACACCAAAGCCTAATAAAGTGGTCAGCGTTGAGCGCGCATTGAGGTAACGTTCGCGATCCGCCAAATCAGCATGCGTCAATAAAATCTGCGCCGTACCCAGATCGTGTGCACGAAAGCTGGATTCATAAATCTGTGCCAAGCCCATTTGCCCTACTGCTGCACAGGCCTGCAATTCATGCACACCTGTAGGTCGAGACTCAAACCCCAAACGTTGGCGGCCTTCTGCGATAGCCCCCGAACTGACCAGTACTACCTCTTTTCCCATCCCGCGTAGAGTGGCAATTTGCTGAGCCCAATTGGCAATGGCAGCACGGTCAAGGCCACGACCTTCATTGGTAACGAGCGAGGATCCGACTTTGATGATGATGCGCTTCGCGCTTTGTACGAGGGATTGCATGAAGGGTAAGTAAATGTGTTTCATTCGGAATTAAATCACGTAAATTATACATTATTCTGAATTCGATTTTATTTTCAGAATTTTATTCTGAGAAAATCCAGACAAAATGGCTGTCTGTGAAGTTTGGATAATACTTATACATAAGCTATGATAGCGGCCTTATTCAACAAGAAAAACGTGGCAGACCATGCACATCGAACAACGCAAATCGTTTCAAATCATTATCGCTACGCTGAGCGTCAGCCTTTCTCTCTTTTGTTGGGCCGTCGTTCGCCCACATATTCCCAAAACGGAAAACTTAGCCCAGCTAGG
>CANHZI010000108.1 GCA_947464955.1 Oxalobacteraceae bacterium | reverse complement strand
TCAAAAATATTGTGCTGAATTTGGAACCAAGGACCTTGGTTTTGTGGTTCGTCTTGCGCCCATACCAATTCCACCATGTTCGGGAATTTCTTCAATTCAGCCGCAAAGCTCTTATGTGGGAATGGGTACAACTGTTCGACACGAATAATCGCCGTATCAGTCTGCGCGCGTTCTTTGCGTGCATTGACCAAGTCGTAATAAACTTTGCCCGAACATGCAACGACACGTTTCACCTTCTTGGCGTCGATAGACTCATCAACCTCACCAATCACGGTGTGGAAGCTACCTTTTGCCAATTCAGACAATGGTGAACCTGCATCTTTGTTACGCAACAAAGATTTCGGCGTCATAATGACCAAAGGCTTACGGAATTGACGGATCATTTGACGACGTAACAGATGGAAAATCTGCGCTGCTGTCGTTGGTTGAACCACTTGCATATTGTTATCAGCGCACAACTGCAAGAAGCGTTCTGGGCGTGCTGATGAGTGCTCTGGACCTTGACCTTCGTAACCATGTGGCAGCATCATGACCAAGCCAGACGCGCGGCCCCACTTCACTTCGCCAGAACTGATAAATTGGTCGATAACTACTTGTGCACCATTCGCGAAGTCACCGAATTGCGCTTCCCAGATCGTCAAGGTATTTGGCTCAGCAGTAGAGTAACCGTACTCGAAGCCCAACACAGCTTCTTCAGACAATACGGAATCAATCACCGTGAATGGCGCTTGTTTATCTGAGATGTTTTGCAATGGGATATAAGTACCTGCATCCCAACGCTCACGGTTTTGGTCATGCAATACAGCATGACGGTGCACGAAAGTGCCGCGACCCGCGTCTTGACCTGTCAAACGAATTGCATAGCCAGAAGATACCAGTGAGGCGTAAGCCAAATGCTCACCCATACCCCAATCAAGGTTCATGTCACCACGACCCATTGCTGCGCGATCACCCAAGACTTTTTCTACCAAACTATGTGGTTTGAAGCCCTCTGGAACTGTCGTGATGCGTTCTGCCAAACGCTTCAACTCAGAAGTTGGTACTGCCGTATCTGCAGCATCAGTCCATTTACGGTTGAGAAATGGAATCCAATCCACCGCATATTTATTCTTGAAGTTAGAAATAACTGGATCATGCGTATGCTTACCTGCATCCATCGCTTCACGGAACGCAGCAACCATTTGATCGCCGCCATCGGCCGCAATCGTACCTTGTGCAGCCAATTTATCCGCGTACATCTTACGTGTACCTGGATGTTGGCCGATTTTTTTGTACATCAAAGGTTGTGTCAATGCAGGTGTATCTTGTTCATTGTGACCAAGTTTACGGTAGCAAATAATGTCGACGACGACGTCTTTCTTGAACGTCATACGATAGTCGAGCGCGATTTGCGTTGCTAATACCACTGCTTCAGGATCATCTGCATTAACGTGCAATACGGGCGCTTCGATCATCTTAACGACATCTGAGCAGTAAGTTGTGGAGCGTGCGTCACGTGGATCAGAAGTTGTGAAACCAATTTGATTGTTAATCACGATATGCACTGTTCCACCGGTGCCGTAGCCGCGTGTTTGCGCCAAGTTCAAGGTTTCCATTACTACGCCTTGACCAGCAAACGCTGCGTCACCGTGCACCAAGATTGGCAATACCTGAGACCCATCTTTATCGCCACGACGATCCATACGGGCTTTAACTGAACCCTCGACCACTGGATTAACGATTTCCAAGTGAGATGGATTAAACGCCAAAGACAAATGAACTGGGCCGCCTGGCGTTGAAATGTCAGAAGAGAAACCTTGGTGATACTTAACGTCTCCCGCCGGCAAATCATCACCGTGTTTACCCTCGAATTCTGCAAACAAGTCTTGTGGCATTTTGCCTAAGGTATTGACCAAGACATTCAAACGACCACGATGCGCCATACCGATGACGATTTCTTCCACGCCACGTTCACCTGCACGTTGGATAGTCTCATCGATAGAAGCGATAAAGCTTTCGCCACCTTCCAAGGAGAAACGCTTTTGACCAACATAACGTGTATGTAAGTAACGTTCCAAGCCTTCTGCCGCGGTCAAACGATCGAGAATGTGTTTTTTCTTCTCTGCTGTGAAGTTTGGCGTAGAACGAATAGATTCTAATTTCTCTTGCATCCAGCGCTTTTCCGCTGGATCGCTGATGTACATGAATTCAGCACCGATAGAACGGCAGTAAGTATCACGCAAAGAATTGATTAAGTCCCGCAAAGACGCGGTTTCAGAGCCAAAATAGGTATTGCTGATATTGAATTGAATATCCATATCAGCGTCAGTGAAGCCATAGAAACTTGGCTCCAACTCTGGCAGAACTGGACGTTCCTGACGTTGCAAAGGATCGAGGTTAGCCCAACGGCTACCGAGGAAGCGATATGCTGCAATCAATTGTTGAGCGGCGACACGTTTGCGTCCCATTTCCGCATCCGCGGAAGCACTTACTGTGCGAATTGGGCCTTGTTTAGCGCGTTCAGCAAAAGAAGCTATAACCGGCGCGTGGGCGACGTCAGGCTTACTTGTACCGTCTACAGCGGGAACGTGTTGCATGGCGTCGAAGTAGGCACGCCAATTTTCAGGCACTGAGCCTGGGTTGTTCAGATACGCTTCGTATAGTTCTTCAACATACGGCGCATTGCCGCCGAACAGATACGAGTTAGCGTTATATTGTTGCATCATATTGCTCACCTTTCTTCGCGCTTCGCGAGATTAGCGGGTTAATCTAACCTTCCGCGACACGGCCTGACCGGTTAGCGGATTGCACATCAAGTTGTGGGGAAGGACTCATTTGAAATTCTTTTTCAACCAGCTTTACGACGTTCATTAAACAATGGAACCGCGGGAAAACAAAGGACGAAACACGACTTTCAAGTTAAGCAGCGAGAATAACATATTTCCGTAAAAAAAAAGCGAGTAATTTATACTCGCTTTTTAAAAATTGATTCAAAATAATGTCAATTATTTCAATCTTTACGTAATTTTTGAAATTAACGCTTATCAATCGGTGGCACATCACGTTTTGGCGCGCCAACAAACAATTGACGTGGACGACCGATTTTTTGCTCTGGATCAGAGATCATTTCTTTCCATTGCGCTACCCAGCCAACGGTACGCGCCAACGCGAAAATACCAGTAAACAATGCAGTTGGGATACCCAAGGCACGTTGTACGATACCAGAGTAGAAGTCGACGTTCGGATACAACTTACGAGATACAAAGTACTCATCTTCCAAAGCGATTTTCTCCAAAGCCATTGCCAATTTAAACAATGGATCGTCTTGCAAACCAAGTTCATTCAAGACTTCGTAGCAAGTTTCGCGCATCAATTTCGCACGTGGATCGTAGTTTTTATAGACGCGGTGACCGAAGCCCATCAATTTAACGCCAGAGTTCTTATCTTTAACTTGCTCGATGAACTTAGGAATATTATCGACTGAGCCGATCTCTTCCAACATACTCAAGGCCGCCTCATTCGCACCACCATGAGCAGGACCCCACAAGCATGCAATACCTGCAGCGATACAAGCGAATGGGTTTGCACCAGAAGAACCAGCCAAACGAACAGTCGATGTCGATGCATTTTGCTCGTGATCTGCGTGCAAAATCAAGATACGATCGAGCGCACGAACCAATACTTCGTTGACTTTGTATGGCTCACATGGATTCGAGAACATCATGTACATGAAGTTCGCGCTGTAAGACAAATCGTTGCGTGGATAAACGAATGGTTGACCGATTGAATACTTATACGCCATTGCCACCAATGTTGGCATTTTCGCGATCAAACGAATCGCAGAAACTTCGCGGTGATGTGGATCGTTAATATCGAGTGAATCGTGGTAGAAAGATGCCAATGCACCAACTGTACCGACCAAAACGGACATCGGATGCGCATCACGACGGAAGCCGCGGAAGAAGAATTGCATTTGCTCGTGAACCATGGTGTGCTTAGTCACCATTTCGACGAATGCTTCTTTCTGCGTCGCCGTTGGCAATTCGCCATTCAACAACAAATAGCAAGACTCCAAGAAGTCGCCGCCATTTTGCGCCAACTGCTCAATTGGGTAACCACGATATAACAACTCACCTTTATCACCGTCGATGTACGTGATAGAAGAATTACATGCGGCCGTCGACATAAAACCAGGATCATAGGTGAACTTACCTGTCGCGCCGTACAGTTTACGGATATCGATCACGTCTGGGCCAATTGAGCCCTTGTAAATTGGCAAATCCAAAGATGGCGTGCCATCAGAGAACGATAGGGTTGCTTTTGTTTCAGAGTTTGTCATGGCTCTTTCCTCTTTAAGGCGAGTCGTTAATCAAAAAGTACTAGTAATCTCAGGCCTGCTGTAAACGTGTCAGCAAGGCACGAACGTGCGGCAAATCGAGTTCAGCGTCAGGCTCTTTCTTCGCCATCAGCAAGTCCATCAAGGCATTATCGGAGAGATCCATCAAACGACTGAAGGCATCCACCTCTTCGTCCGACAAGCTTTCTTCATGCGCGTCTAAAAAACGCGTCAAAATCAAATCATTCTCGAGAAGGCCGCGGCGAGCACGCCAGCGCAATCTTGCTCGATTGGCAGGATCACTTTGATGCAATCCCGAATAAACTCCAGACATTGTGTCTTCCATTCTGCATTATCGACCCTTTACCGCTTTGATTAAGGGCAAAGAGTCGAATAATTTACTGCACCAAACTTAGCGCAAATTACACTGCACGACGAACCATCAACTCTTTGATCTTACCGATCGCGCGAGTTGGATTCAAACCTTTTGGACAAACGTCCACACAGTTCATGATCGTATGGCAGCGGAATAAACGGTATGGATCTTCCAAGTTATCCAAACGCTCACCAGTTGCTTGATCACGAGAGTCTGCAATGAAACGATAGGCTTGCAACAAACCTGCTGGGCCAACGAACTTATCTGGATTCCACCAGAAAGATGGGCAGGAAGTTGAGCAGCATGCGCACAAGATACATTCGTACAAGCCATCGAGTTCTTCACGTTCTGTTGGCGATTGCAAACGTTCCTTTTCAGGTGGAATGCTATCGTTAATCAGATATGGTTTGATCGAATGATATTGCTTGAAGAACTGCGTCATATCGACGATCAAATCGCGAATCACTGGCAAACCAGGTAATGGACGCAAAACGATAGGCTCACTCAATTCATTCAGATTGGTAGTGCAAGCCAAACCATTCTTACCATTGATGTTCATCGCATCGGAACCGCACACACCTTCACGGCATGAACGACGCAAAGCTAATGAGTCATCAACGTCAGCCTTGATACGCTGCAAAGCGTCCAACAACATTTTGTCGTTATCCTGCAGTTCTACTGTCAGGTCTTGCATATAGGGCTTCGCATCCTTATCAGGATCGTAGCGATAAATTTTAAATTTAAGTGTACGTGCCATGGTCAATCTCTTTAGAAAGTACGAGCTTTAGGCTGGAATGTTTCCACTGTCAGCGGTTTAGTTACAACTGGTTTGTAATCAAGACGATTACCTTCGGAATACCACAAGGTATGCTTCATCCAGTTTTCATCATCACGTTTTTCATAATCACGGTGTGCATGTGCACCACGAGATTCTTTACGTGCGTTTGCTGAAGTGATGGTTGCCTTCGCAGTTTCGATCAAGTTATCCAACTCCAAGGCCTCAACACGTGCTGTGTTAAATACTTTGGACTTGTCTTTGAAAGAAACGTGCTTACGACGTTCATCGAGTTCCATAATTTTCTGTACGCCAGTCTGCAACAACTCATCCGTACGGAATACGCCGCAGTACTGCTGCATTGTGCTACGAATATCGTTCGCCACATCTTGAACGCGCTCAGAGCCTGTGCTGTTCTCGAGTTTCGCCAAACGAGACAATGCCAAATCAGCCGCATCTTTCGGCAAATCTTTGTTGCTGCGCGCTTTCAAATTACTTGCAACAACATGATTACCTGCTGCGCGACCAAATACGATCAAATCGAGCAAGGAGTTGGTACCCAAGCGGTTCGCACCGTGCACAGAGACACAAGCACATTCACCAATCGCGTAAAGGCCATTCACCACTGAATTCACGCCATTCGTCGTCGACACCACTTGACCATGAATATTGGTTGGAATACCACCCATTTGGTAGTGGATCGTTGGAACGACAGGAATTGGCTCTTTTGTTGCATCCACGTTCGCGAATTTATGACCAATTTCCAAAATCGAAGGCAAACGTTTTTGAATTGTGTCGGCACCGATGTGACGCAAATCGAGCAAGACGTGATCTTTATTTGGACCACAGCCACGACCTTCTTTGATTTCCTGATCCATAGAACGGGAAACGAAGTCACGTGGAGCTAAATCTTTCAATGTTGGCGCATAACGTTCCATGAAGCGCTCACCCTGACTATTGATCAAGATACCGCCCTCACCGCGCACACCTTCAGTAATCAGCACGCCGGCACCAGAGACGCCGGTTGGATGGAATTGCCAGAATTCCATATCTTGCAAAGGCAAGCCTGCACGTGCAGCCATACCCATACCATCGCCAGTATTAATAAATGCATTGGTGGAAGCTGCAAAGATACGGCCAGCACCGCCAGTGGCGAAAATCGTTGTTTTCGCTTCCAGCATCATAACTTCGCCGGTTTCCATTTCGAGAGCAACAACACCCAGAACGTCACCGTCGGCGTCACGAATCAAATCGATCGCCATCCATTCAACGAAGAAATGCGTGCGAGCGCGAACATTACGTTGATATAGCGTATGCAACAAGGCGTGACCTGTACGGTCCGCAGCAGCGCAAGCACGTTGGACTGGCTTTTCACCAAAGTTCGCTGTGTGACCACCGAAAGGACGCTGATAAATAGTACCGTCTGCATTGCGATCAAAAGGCATACCAAAGTGCTCTAACTCATAGACCACTTTTGGTGCTTCGCGACACATAAACTCAATCGCATCTTGGTCACCCAGATAATCTCCACCTTTGACGGTGTCGAACATGTGCCAGAACCAGTTATCTTCGGACATATTACCCAAGGAAGCACCGATACCACCTTGTGCAGCGACCGTATGAGAACGGGTTGGAAATACTTTAGACAGAACAGCCACATTCAGGCCAGCTTCTGCCAACTGCAAGGATGCGCGCATACCGGAACCACCGGCACCAACGATTACCGCATCAAAGCGACGGGAAGGAATTGCTGATTTAATCGCAGCCACGGTTACATTCTCCACAAAATTTGTGCGGCATAGCCAGCACAAGCGACCAACCACACAATAGTGGCGACCTGTAAAATCAAACGCAAGACCACGGAGTGCGTCACGTAGTCCATCCAGATATCACGCACACCAACCCAAGCGTGATAGAGCAAGGCAACGATGACAGCAAACGTCAACAATTTAAACCATTGCATGGAGAAAATGCCTACCCAAGCGTCATAGGTAAAACTAGTGCCAGTTAAGAACAACACCAAAATAACTACCGTGTACAAAGCCATCAAAATTGCGGTTGCGCGCTGCGCCAACCAATCGCGCAAGCCATAGCCTGCGCCGACGACGAGTCGTTTAGGTCCGATATTATTATTTGCCATTTTAGAATACTCCGAACAATTTCAAGCCAACTAAGGCTGTCAAACCGAGGCTGATTACAAGCACGGTCACTGCGGATTGACGCGCACTGTTTTTGTCCAGACCAAAGTGAAAATCCATAAACAAGTGACGAATGCCAGCGCAGAAGTGGTGAAGGTATGACCACACCAAAACCAACAAGACCAACTTCACGATTGGCTGCGCTGCGAAGAAATGCAACATCGCGAAAGAAACATCTGACTGCAAGCTACGATCAAGCAGATACAGCACGAATGGCAACAAGGCAAACATGAGAATGCCACTAATACGATGCAAAATGGAAACCACACCTGCCAATGGCAGTCGGTATCCGGTGGCATCGACTAATCGCATTACGCCAAAGCGTCGCTTATTTTTTAAAACATCTGACATAAATTAACTCCCCCAAAATTACTTAAGTACAGCAAGCTCGCAATTTTCGCCTATTTTGATGCGTTGCACCAACACATTTGATGGTTTTCTGAAAATTTTTTTGAAAATTATCCAGTTCAGCAGATGGTTTTAACTTAATTCGTTCCGATAATGATGCGCGCCAGTGAGGTAGAGACCTCGACGCAGTTCAACCGCTTTATCGCCGTACGTATATGAAATTCGCTCAACACTAAGCAAAGGCACGCCAACGTCAACACCAAGCAAAGGCGCAGAATCCTCATCCGTGCACACCGCTCGAATTTCTTCTTTGGCGCGGATCATATGCGTGCCAAACTCAGATTCGAACAAGGCGTACATCGGGCCCTTGTATTCGTTCAAGCGCTCCATGGTCAGACCCTTGAAGATCGCGCCTGGCAGCCAGAGTTCCTCTAGAATGGTTGGCACACCAGAAAAAGACTGGACCCGCTTCAAAAATACAACCGTCTCACCCGATTTCATTTCCAATTGGCGCGCCACCTCAGCTGGGGCCCTCACCCGTTTTACCTCAATGATACGATTCTCAGGGTAGACGCGCTCACCACTATCCGGGACAAGCCTCAGAAAGCGGAACTGTGACCTTGCTTCATTATGCGTCGCAACAAAAGTCCCCTTCCCTTGGCGCCGCACGACTAAGTTTTCAGCAGACAACTCGTCGATCGCCTTACGTACCGTGCCCTGACTAACCTTGAAGCGCACCGCCAATTCCATCTCACTTGGAATAAGCTCGCCCGGCTTCCACTCACCGCTTTGCAAGCTTTGCGTGATTAAACCTTTGATTTGCTGATAAAGAGGGCTAAATGTCGGCGCGACAGACGCATGACCACCAAATTCCGAGTTCCCGGAATTTTCTAGATCAAATGATTGAGCGGTGGATGGTAGACTTGGACTCATAGTTCGCAATTTCACCATAAAAAGCGGGTATAAGTCTAGGAAAAACTAAAAAACTTATCATGTCTTATATAAGACATAAGATATTCATTGACACTGACCCGCATGCGCAATAAACTTGCACGCATTAAGCTAGAACCGCAAAAACAATCGATAAATTTTGCAGAAGATACACAACAAAATCATGCAAAAGCACTCAATGGACGCGTTAACAATGTGTTGCTTTAATGCACGACTCTGCCAAATTTGGAAATTATGTCTGACGCAGATCAGATTCAGCGATATGATTTCAGGCTAACCTGAGGGGATCAACATAATTCTCTCACTGACTGATTTTACTCTTGACATGAGAATGTAAGAGAATGGACTAAATCTACACCTTGCATCACGTATTACAATATTATTTTTACACCACCGCGGAGAAATATTATGTCTAAATCCCCAATGCGCGTTGCCGTTACTGGCGCAGCTGGCCAAATCGGCTATTCCCTCTTGTTTAGAATCGCAAACGGCGACATGCTGGGCAAAGATCAACCAGTGATTTTGCAATTGCTCGAAATCCCTGATGAAAAAGCTCAAAAAGCGCTCAAAGGCGTGATGATGGAAATCGATGATTGCGCGTTCCCATTGTTGGCAGGCATGACTGCGCACAGCGATCCAATGACTGCATTTAAAGACATCGACGTCGCTTTGTTGGTAGGTGCACGTCCACGTGGCCCTGGCATGGAACGTAAAGATTTGCTCGAAGCAAATGCGCAAATTTTCACAGTCCAAGGTAAAGCATTGGACGCAGTCGCATCACGTAATGTTAAGGTTTTGGTTGTTGGTAACCCAGCCAATACAAACGCGTACATCGCCATGAAATCTGCGCCAAGTTTGCCAGCGAAAAACTTCACAGCAATGTTACGCTTGGATCACAACCGTGCTTTGTCTCAAATCGCAGCAAAAACTGGTAAGCCAGTTGCAGCGATTGAAAAGCTCTGCGTATGGGGTAACCACTCTCCAACAATGTATGCGGACTACCGCTTTGCAACGATCGATGGCCAATCAGTGAAAGACATGATCAACGATCACGAATGGAACAAAGACACATTCTTGCCAACAGTTGGTAAGCGCGGTGCAGCTATCATTGAAGCGCGTGGCTTGTCATCTGCTGCTTCTGCAGCGAATGCGGCAATCGATCACGTTCGTGACTGGATTTTGGGCACAAACGGTAAATGGACAACAATGGGCATCCCATCTGATGGTTCCTACGGCATCCCAGAAGGTACGATGTTCGGCTTCCCAGTGACCACTGAAAACGGTGAATACACCATCGTTCAAGGCTTGGAAATCGACGAATTCTCACGTGAACGTATTAACGTGACGCTCAAAGAATTGCAAGAAGAGCGTGATGGCGTCAAACACCTTGTTGGTTAATTTTAACTAATTCGGTAACAGTAGCATCCTCAGATGCGCGAAATTGCGCATCTGAGTTTTTAAAAAAAGTATTTTCTTCGAACGCACCCTAGCCATTGTCGATGCATCCATCTCAGGCATTATTTGAAGACCAACCAGCACCCGTTTTTTTGCCGGTTTGCGATCACTACGCAGGCTCGGAAAAACTGATGTTGAAGTCTCTTGCCTTACAAAATGAGCTCGGGCCAATTTTCGATATCACCTTCGATTGCGAAGACGGTGCATCGATTAACGATGACATCGCTCATGCGCAACTTGTCAGCCGCCTTATTCGCTCTGAAGCAAACCAGCACCGACGGATTGGCGTCCGCGTGCACGATGTTCACCATCCTAGTTTTGAATCTGATGTCAAACAAATCGTCGGCGCGTGCGCTGATGATCTGGCCTATGTGATGCTTCCTAAAGTCAGCAGTGTTAACGAAGTAAGTTCAGCAATCACTCAGATCAATCATGCAGCACAGACTCAAACTGAGCGCAAGATTCCAATTCATGTGCTCATCGAAACACAAACAGCACTGGCACAAGTTGGGGATATCGCGAAACTAGACCAGGTAGAGAGTCTCTCTTTTGGCATCATGGATTTCGTTTCATCACATTGGAACGCTATACCAGCTAGCGCCATGCGCTCACCGGGGCAATTCACACACCCACTTGTCATGCGCGCAAAGATTGAAATCGCGGCAGCATGCCATCTGCACGGCAAAGTGCCATCACATAATGTAACAACAGAATTCAAAGATCCTTCGACCATCGTCAATGATGCGACTCGTGCCCACCTCGAATGTGGCTATACAAGGATGTGGAGCATCCATCCAGATCAAATCAAGCCGATTGTGAAAGCCCTATCGCCACGTAGCGCGGAAATCAATGAAGCCATAACGATTTTGCAAGCGGCACAAGATAAACATTGGGGGCCGATTGAGATGCAAGGACGATTACATGACCGCGCAAGCTATCGATACTTCTGGACGGTCTTAAAGAAAGCAAGTTTAAGTGGCATCAAATTGCCTGAAGGTGCACAATATCTGATCTAAAGATTTTGGTTTTTATGTTTTACACGCATGGTGTTGAGCAAAACAAAGCAGCAAAGCAGTATCACAGTTTAATTGGAGGCAAAATGAAACAATCTACAAAACTACTTAGTGCACTCTTAGTGCTTTCTGGTGCGCTTAGCATTTCAACCTCCGTTGCAGCATCGCCATACGAAGCTTTAAAGAAAAGTGGCAAAGCAAAAGTCACAAAGTCTGCTCCCGCAAAAGCGGCCGAAGCAGAAGAAGCTGAACCAGAGATTCAACATGACCGCAATGTCGAGTACAAATGTGAACTCGGCGCATCGATTACGACTTACACCCATCCGACCGATGATCAAATCATCGCGATGCGTTGGAAAAATCGCCTCTACAAATTAACCAAAGTCGAAACATCGACCGGCGCCAATCGTTTTGAAAACGATAAGGCTGGCCTAGTTTGGATCGATATTCCAGCGAAAGCGCTACTGCTTGACTCCCGTCGCGGCCAACAGTTAGCCAACGAATGTAAATCCAATAAAGCAACCATCACTGCTGAAGTGGAAAGTAAGACTCAAGTTAAGTAGTAGATTGTGTTGGCAATCATCGCCAAAACGATCCCAAGAATTAGTTCTGAATTCAAGTGTTTAGTTTTTAAATTGTTCATCTTCTTTTAAAGGAACAGCCATGAGCCAAGCAGCATATCAAGACGCGTTTAAGACGCTGAAAGATTTCAAAATCAGCGACACCAAGAAAGGCAAATTCTTCTCCTTGCCAGCATTGGAAAAAAATCTTGGCGTGAAAATTTCACGCTTGCCAGTATCGATTCGTATCGTTCTGGAATCCGTATTGCGTAACTGCGACGGCAAGAAAGTCACGGAAGAACACGTTAAACAATTGGCGAACTGGGGTGCAACAGCGGCACGTACGGATGAAATTCCTTTCGTCGTTTCCCGCGTTGTATTACAAGACTTCACCGGTGTTCCACTGTTGGCCGACTTGGCAGCTATGCGTAACGTCGCCTCCAAACAAGGTAAAAATCCAAAAAATATCGAACCGTTGGTTCCAGTCGATTTGGTCGTTGATCACTCTGTGCAAATCGATCATTTCCGTGAAAAGAAAGCACTCGACCTCAACATGAAATTGGAATTCCAACGCAATAACGAGCGTTACCAATTCATGAAATGGGGCATGCAAGCATTTGACACTTTCGGTGTAGTGCCACCAGGCTTTGGTATTGTTCACCAAGTTAACTTGGAATACTTAGCACGCGGTGTACATAAAGCGAGCGATGCCAAGAAAAACGACGTGTACTACCCAGACACCTTGGTTGGTACAGACTCCCATACAACGATGATCAACGGTATCGGTGTTGTTGGTTGGGGTGTGGGTGGTATCGAAGCTGAAGCTGGCATGCTTGGCCAGCCAGTGTATTTCTTGACGCCAGACGTAGTTGGCGTGAACTTGACTGGCGCATTGCGTGAAGGCTGCACAGCGACTGACTTGGTCTTGACCATTACAGAAATGCTGCGCAAAGCAAAAGTCGTTGGTAAATTTGTGGAATTCTTCGGCGAAGGTACACGCTCACTGTCATTAACAGACCGTGCAACAATCGCGAACATGGCACCAGAATACGGCGCAACAATGGGCTTCTTCCCAGTCGATGAAGCCACTATCGACTACTTCAAAGGTACAGGCCGTACTAAAGCGGAAATCGATGCATTCGAAGGCTATTTCAAAGCACAAAAAATGTTCGGTATTCCGAAAAAAGGCGATATCGATTACACGACCGAATTGTCATTAGATTTGTCTACCGTTGCACCGTCTCTGGCTGGTCCAAAACGTCCACAAGATCGTATCGAAATCGGCAATGTCAAATCCACTTTCGCTGACTTGTTCAGCAAACCAACTTCTGAAAATGGCTTCAACAAAAAAGCAGAAGATCTGGGTGCGGTATACACCAATGCTGATGGCGTAAAAGTAAAGAACGGCGACGTCTTGATCGCGGCGATCACTTCTTGTACCAATACGTCCAATCCTAGCGTCTTGTTGGCAGCAGGTTTGTTGGCGAAGAAAGCAGTTGAAGCTGGTTTGAAAGTGCCTACACATATCAAAACATCTTTGGCGCCAGGCTCCCGCGTGGTCACTAAATACCTCGAAGCAGCTGGTTTGTTGCCATACCTGGAAAAATTGGGCTTTGGTGTCACGGCTTACGGTTGTACAACATGTATCGGTAATGCCGGTGATTTGACGCCAGCCATGAACGAAGCGATCGTAGCGAACGACATCGTTGCTGCAGCAGTATTGTCTGGTAACCGTAACTTTGAAGCGCGTATTCATCCAAACATTCGTTCTAACTTCTTGGCTTCTCCACCATTGGTGGTTGCTTATGCGATTGCTGGCAATGTCACCAAAGATTTGATGACAGAACCAGTCGGTCGCGTCAAAGGCAAGGACATTTTCTTGGGCGACATCTGGCCAACGAGTGCAGAAATCAATAAATTGATGAAGTTCGCGATGAACTCCAAAACATTTAAAGATAACTACGCAGACGTTAAAGGCGCACCAGGTAAGTTGTGGGAAGACATCAAAGGCGTGGCAGAAGGTGAAGTTTACAACTGGCCAAGCTCCACTTATATCGCTGAACCTCCATTCTTCGCAGACTTCACGATGGAACCAAAAGCAGCAGCGACTGGCATCACTGGCGCACGTGCCTTGGGCGTATTTGGTGACTCCATCACAACGGATCACATCTCCCCAGCTGGCTCAATCAAAGAATCCAGCCCAGCTGGCAAATGGTTGAAAGAAAATGGCGTGTTGAAGGCGGACTTTAATTCCTACGGTTCACGTCGTGGCAATCACGAGATCATGATGCGCGGTACATTTGCTAACGTCCGTATCAAGAACTTGATGATTCCAGCAAAAGAAGATGGTTCACGTGTTGAAGGCGGCGAAACTTTGTTCCAACCAACTGGCGAACAAATGGCGATCTACGACGCAGCGATGAAATACGTTGTTGAAGGCACGCCAACTATGATTTTCGGTGGTGAAGAATACGGTACAGGTTCTTCACGTGACTGGGCAGCGAAAGGCACACAATTGTTGGGCGTGAAAGCTGTCATCGCTAAATCTTTCGAGCGTATTCACCGCTCTAACCTGGTTGGTATGGGCGTCTTGCCATTGCAATTCTTGGGCAGCGACAGTGTTGATTCGTTGGGCATCACTGGCAATGAATCTTTCGATTTGAAAGGTATCGAAAATGATATCAAGCCACAGCAACAAGTAACTTTAGTTATCAATCGTGCTGATGGCAGCAAACAAGAAGTTAAAGTCTTGTTGCGTATCGACACACCAATCGAAGTTGATTACTACAAGCATGGCGGTATCTTGCCATTCGTATTGCGTCAGTTGTTAGCTGCGTAATTCGATATGATGTGAGATAAATCAAGGGATGAGATCGCAAGGTGTCATCCCTTTTTTGTTTCCGCTAAACTCAATAAATAGAACATCGCATTCAATTTTAGGAAGTTTTTAATTAGAAAGAGGAGTCAATTATGTGGAAGGCTTTAGTCGGTTTTTTGTTGTTCGCGGCAGTCGCGTTATTCTTTATTTTCAAGGCAGGCGACAAGATGGATATGGCGGGTGAAGCTGGTGCGCACCTTGGTAATGAGTCCGCTTCGGCTTCAGCATCAGCGGGACCAGCGTCTGCAGCTTCTGTGCCAGCGCCAGAGGCAAGTGCAAGCGCTGCCTCAACTGCAGCAGCGGCACCTGCATCCCAAGCGGAAACTGCAGCAGCTAGCAAGTAATTCGCTGCAGTTGATGTCCAGTCCTAAAATAAATTGACAACTAAAAGTGTTGCAAAGACGCCCGATGAACCTCATCGGGCGTTTTGTTTTTCAGGCTTGAGTGGGGCCGCTCGTTGTTATAGATTTGAATGGATTGTGCAATAAGCTTTCGTGCTTCAGTAAGATTTGCCGGCGTATTCAATAAGAACTCTCCCTTGAGAATTCCATTCACCCGCTCAGCTACAGCATTTTGATAGCAATCGTATCCATCTGTCATTGAGCATCGCACTTTGAATTTTTCGTGTAATTGTTGGTAATAAGTAGAGCAGTATTGAATGCCTCGATCTGAGTGGTGTATCAGATCGGACATGCTACTTTTACTACGTAATGCACGTCGATAGGCCACACTCACTTCCTCCGTTTGCAGGCTGGCATGAACATGATGCCCGACGATCTTTTTTGAATAGATGTCGGTCACCAGACTTAAATAAACAAATTTTTCACTTGTCGGTATATAGGTTATATCGGCGACCCAGACTTGTTCTGGTTTAGAAGCTAACACTTGCTGAGAACCTGCCTTTAGTAAGTTCGGATGCTTGTAAAAACGATGGTGACTGTGCGTCGTTTTATGATAGGCCCGTTTGGGCTTGATCAATAAATGCCGCATTCTGAGAAGGTGGAACAAGGCATCTCGCCCAAGCTTGATACCTGCTTGTTGCTTCCTCTCACGTAGCAGAAAATGAAGCTTACGCGTGCCAATTTTCGGCTGACGTAGTCGAAGTTTCGTCACCCATTCGATGACTCGTTCATGCTCATTGCGACGCGCTTGGTCGCGTTCAATTTGTTGATAATATGCCTGACGTGTCCAACCAAAATAATGGCAAGCCTTGCTAATGCTTATTTGAGGCGTTTTTTTGTGCTCAAGGACTTGCCTAAATGCTTTTTTGGAATGGCGATCCCAAAGTCATCTCGAAT
>CANHZI010000107.1 GCA_947464955.1 Oxalobacteraceae bacterium | reverse complement strand
TGGGAAAAGCCAAAGAATAGAGCGAGCTTGCAACTGCAGTTCAATCCTTATTTAAGTTTAGGTCGCGAATTCGAATTGACGATACAACGCGATATCGACGAAAAAGCGGTGGACGGCGTATGGCGCGCGCAATTGCTGGCCGAAAATGGTGAAGTTTTGGCCGAAGAAAAGAGTCGAACTCCGGGGCTCAAGTTAAGGTGGTTGCCGCCAGCTGCGGAGCACATGGTCCTGCAAGCAAAAGTGTTTGATAGTAAAGATGGCCTTATCGACGCGGGGCCTATCCCTCTTGAAGTGGGGGCTCTTGAGCCATTACAAGTTTGGATGCGATTTGATGCACCTTCGTTTGATACAAAAGCTTTGCAGAATGTACTACGCCAAAGCCAAGCACTGATCGATAGCCAGACTCGCTTGGGCCAGAATATTCAGCATATAGAATCACCAGGCCTTGATGTCGATAAGATGGATGTAATGATCGTCGATGCAGCATTCATCGAACAACAAAATAGTGCTTCATTGCAGAAGATATTGAACCAAGTTGCACAAGGAAAGAGTTTACTTGTCTTAGGTGCGAATGCAAGTCAAGCCAGCTTCTGGAGACAAAAGTTTGATCTGCCTTTGCAGACTGTCAATCGGGCTAAAGATGCTGAAATTTCGGTCGATGTGGCATCCCATGGAAGCCTAGCTTTGAGTCCCAATGCATTGTCAGTGATGGCAAATGAATTTAAGCCAGCATCTCCTTGGACAGCTGGTCCTCACAATCAGGATAATGAAGCATGGTTGTGGCATCGAGCATGGCAAAAAGGGCAGATCGCTTGGCTTGCAGTAGGTGATTGGCATCGCTATGCAATTACTTCGCCGATGAAACTGGCGGCGTGGTGGCAAAGTGCGTTGGACCAAATTCATCAAACACATTCTGATAAGCCAGTTTGGTCGATGTTGGGCACCATGCCAATCGCTAAGGAACGTCAAATTGTTTGTCTGCAAGGTGTGAAAAGCGGCGAATTGTTGCAGACGGCTAGTACGGAAAGTATTCGCTTAAGTAGTTACGGTGAAGTAGTCGATCAACAGTGCGCTGCGTGGCGGCCAGTGCAGGCAGGGTGGCAGAGTTTGCGTTTAACTTCGCCTGAACTGAAAGAACCGACCCAACATCAGTTCTTCATTTATCCGAGTGATGCTTGGCAGACTTGGCAACGGCATTTGAAAGCCAATGCCAATCAAGCCTTCGCCCAACGATTACCAGCGGCCAGCGCACATGCCGCTTTGCAGCTGGCGTTGTGGCCCTTGTATGTGCTGACTGCATTGTTGCTGCTGTATTTATGGCGCAAAGACACCCAAGAAGTTTGAGCAAGATAGTAGTGATCAGCTCAGACTCGTTAAATTAAATTTGGTGTAATCAGTGTGCCTTGAATTAAATTTCTTGATGGTCGATTATTCTGCTTGCGATCCAAATTAAATTTATTTTAAATATAAAATGGTTGCGATATTACTACGTCAATATTTATCATAAGATCTTTGATTAAAATACTTTGAGTCCACAACTTTGTTCATTCAATGATCATTGCCAATAAATCTTCTACGCTAACTCCCAGCTAAATCCTCCTTACTTGAAATGCAGCAAGCTTTTCAAGCAAAACCAAACCATCCCAAGCGAATCAACGTCCTTTTCATTTGGCTTGAATTCGATTCTACTCAAGTTCCGTTGGCGCCATTTTGTGCCAATTCGTGGTGCTGAGGGGTGCAAATCGTCTTTCATTGCTCAGTACCGTTTTTTCTTCAGGGCCTACGTAAGAATAAGCCCGAATTTAGGAGGCAATACAATGAACAAGAAGCTAAAAGTAGCGTTACTAGTCGCGGTTGGCTTGACTAGTGCAGCGCAAATTGCGTATGCGATGACCGTTAATTCAACCTATATCAACAAAACAGCTACCGAAATCCGCGGCATCTTTGGTCGCTACTCAAATCCGACTGTCTATGTCGATCGTCGTGCCTGTGGTGAACCTCAATTGTCTGCTTTTGCCTGTGGCCCCTACACAATTAGTGTGGGTACTTCATTCTTGCAGAATGCGGAAAATACCTATGGTAACTACGCAGCAAAAGCAATTCTGGGCCATGAGTGGGGACATACCATTCAATTTACTTACAATATCAATCCAGGGCAGCCATACACGGAATTGCAGGCGGATTGTGCTGGCGGCTCATTCATTCGTTACGCGGTTGATACATTACGCTATCCGAATTTCTTGGCAACCGCTGTAAGTACAGCACGTGCATACGCAGGTGGCGATCATGGCACGCCAGCACAACGCGACTACTACACGCGTTGGGGGTACACCAATGGCATATCTAAGTGCCTCAACAATCTGCCGCGTGTCTAAGGTTTAACATAGTATCTACAAAAGATACCTGAGCTGGTTGGCCCGCGCCTTACGCTCAAAAGATGTTTGGCTCGGGCTCCAAGTTGAAGGATAGGAATTCCAAATGAAAAAGATTAATCTCGTCGTCAGTTTGGCGATTGTGGCCGTGAGCATGTCAAGTTATGTGCTGTGGCAATCCTTGGCTACATCAGAACAGCAAGAGCTTGCTAGCCACGGCAAGAACGAAGCTGCGCAAAACGGCAAGGTCGGCGACGCGAATGCAGGTACAGAATCCCATGCAAAACATGAACACGGTGCCCATGCGAATTCATGGCAATCTTCACCTTTCCAGATATCAGGCGCACCGATCAGCGTGCCAGATTTTGGTCCTATGACTAAGCCAGATGCAAGCGTCATTCCCGAACCTGAGAAAGAAGTTGTGTCTGCTGAAGAGCTAGCTCGTCGAAATAAGATGGCGGCTTTAGGTTACATGGTGCCGACCGATTACTACACCAAAGATTTGCGCACACTGAGAAAATTGGCCAAAGCAGGAGACGCCTACGCGATGGTGCATTTGGGGGAAAAGTATTACTTTGAATTGAATGGACAAACCACTAACCCAGAGTTCGAGCAGGGAGTTGATTATCCGGCAGCGGCGAAGCAGTCGTTCAAAGATGCTCTGGTAGCCGGTAACGTGCGTTCCGCTGGCATTATTGCGGAACTCTACTTTCAAGAGAAAAATGCAACCGAAGCTTATGCTTGGCATCTGATTTCAGACCAACTCGGTGACGACATCAGCGCAAACTGGTTCCGTCGAACAGAGATGGCACAACAAGCCACGCCAGAGATAAAACAAGCTGCAGCCGTTCGCGCCGCGCAAATTATGAATGAGCTTAAATTAAGTAAAAAGTCGAGTTAGTGGTCGAACCAGCCACAAAAGAAAAGAGCGCGTTTCTACTGAATCGCGCTCTGTCGTTTTAATGATGAGGTATGCAGCGTTTCTTTATTTACTAGTGCCTTTGACGACCTCACCAGCCTTAATTACGACGGCGACGTTTTCTAGCAAACGCACGTCTTTACTTGGATCCCCTTTTACTGCAACCATGTCCGCAAAACGACCTGCTTCGATGATGCCCACGTCTTTACTTGCGAGAGCCTCCGCCGCGTTAATCGTCGCTGCTTGAATCGCTTGTACTGGTGTCATGCCATACTTGACCATGGTTGCGAACTGTTTGGCATTATCGCCATGTGGGTAAATGCCGGCATCGGTGCCGTACACCATTTTGACCCCAGCAGCATGCGCTTTACGGAATCCCTCGCGTTGGATGTCGGCGACTTCACGATCTTTACGCAAATTGTCTTCTAACACACCATTTTTCTTACCTTCGGATTGTGTGTAATCGGTGTTGTAGATATCCATCGACAAATAAGCACCGTGCTTTTTGGCCAAGGCAATACCTTCGTCGTCGATCAAGCTGGCGTGTTCAATCGTGTCGATACCTGCACGAATCGCATCTTTGATGCCTGATGCGCCATGCGCGTGTGCTGCTACGCGCAATCCCCATTGGTGTGCCTCTTCAGCAACCGAAGTCATTTCACGCAAACTGAGTTGTTGCTGACCTGGCTCGGTATTGTGTGAGAACACACCTCCCGTCGCGCAAATTTTAATCACTTGAGCACCATACTTGCGCAACTCGCGAACGCGTTTGCGAGCTTCCTCTGGGCTATCGGCATTGTATGGACTACGTTGATTCATTGAAGGAGGGAAGAAGGTTGAATCGCAGTGACCACCTGTTGCGCCAAAGGAATAGGCCGCAGTGACAATACGTGGGCCGCGCACTTTACCTTCATCGATGGCCTCTCTCAGGCCCACGTCGTTCCATGCATCCGAACCGACATTACGTACCGTGGTAAAGCCTGCATCGAGAGTACGGCTGGCATGTGGTACGGTAATGATGGACCAAAAACGATCATTGAATTGCAGCGTGTTGTAACCGCCATAGGTAGGGTCACTATCAAGATGCACGTGCATGTCGATCAAGCCAGGAACTAAAGTCATGCCAGTCAAATCAATTTTCTTAGTGTCAGCAGCGACGTTTTGTGCGCCTTGTTTGATACTGACGATACGACCATCACGTACTAAAATCTGCGGATTGGCGACCATTTTTCCAGTGCGCACATCGAGCATTTGGCTGGCAGAAATCAACACGTCTGCGGCTTGAGCCATGCCAGAAAAGCTGAGAGCTGCGGCTATCGCCGTCAAGGAAAAAGCAAACTTCATAAAAACTCCAATGAGAAGGGAAAATCAGCAAATGCTGAACGCCGCTCAGTATCGCGTGTGCTCGGAGTATGGTCAAACCATGGACGGTAAATTGATGTGTGCTACCAACAATCGCTTCATAAATGAGTAAATTGAAAAGCAAAAAGCCCACCAATTGGCGGGCTTCCTGAACAACAATAAGTATAAAAAATCATGCATCAACTTTCCATGACACCGACGCTATCTGCGAAGTGTGCCATGTGTTCTCAAGCCCATGCTATCTGCGTGGTGCCCTTGCAAAAGTTGATTGCGGCGGGTTCGTTCCGCTGTTCTTATTCTGTGTTGGGTGAGTCTGCCGCATCCGGTACGGCATACCGTTACACCATCTTCGCTCGCCCACACTATCTGTGTGGTGCTATACGCCGGTGAGAACGATGAGGCAAAGCCTCAATCACTTTTTCTTTGATTGCGATCTATGAACTATTTTATTCCCAACGCTATCTGCGAAGTGGTTTATGCAAGCGAAAAGCAAGCGAGTACAAGATGCAATGGCGAATCTCTGTCTCAATTAAAAATTGATTACAAAACCTGAATATTGCTGGCTTTGTCGCCTTTTGGACTGGCAGTACGCTCGAAAGAGACGCGCTGATTTTCCGAAAGACTTTTGAAACCATTGGATTGAATGTCCTGGAAATGGGCGAACAGATCCGCACCACCTGTATCCGGTGTAATAAAACCAAAACCTTTTGCGTCATTGAACCATTTGACGATGCCTGTTTGCTGAGTCATGTTATTTCCTTCATGTTATCCGATCTAGCTCGATTTCCTCACCGATCAAATCGGGATAGAAACAAGTCGAGATCTATTTTCTTGAAGCAAAGATGAAAAACGTTTCACACAAAGGATGTGCGCACGAACTTCAGTTTGCCGTTGGACGAAATTGTCCGGTGGCACTGAGAACCAAGAGATGAAACCGAAGGAGAACAAACAGAACGACTAGAAGAGAACAGCCATGCGGAATTGGGACCAACAAGATTACGACCTGATACAAGTACAGGGCGAAATATACAGTGCTTTATCCAAATCACCTAATCTTATTTTTATTTTCTGAAAATGCATCTCTGGATTCTAAGACTTTTAGGAATGAAACTGAGTCGGATATCTGTGATTTTGTGTGGCTAGCATGATGGAAAGAGGCGATTTGTTGCAGCTTAACCGCCTAAGATGACGCTATTTCGGGATTTTGCTTAAGATTGAGTGATAATAGAACAAAGAAATTCCATTAAGACTACGAAGTACGATGATCGTGTCATACAGGCAATCAGCCAAGCCTTTGGTTGAGCATAAAAGTTACTGAAGAGAGAAAAGCAAAATGCAGGTGAAACAAGCCTTTGTACCAGGCATGGATAAGCCATTGACGTCAGCGCAGCGTTTAATTTTCTTTAAACGTTTACAGACCTTGACCAACAAGATCCATGCAACGAATGCCGTGGATCAGATCATGCTTGACCTGACCGCTGATATTTGCGACCTGTTCGATTGCGATCGTTTAACGATCTATGTCGTTGCTCCCGATGGTAAGAATCTCATTTCGAAAGTAAAAAAAGGCCTCAATTCATTCAAAGACATTCGCCTCCCAATCTCCGATCAAAGCATCGCAGGCTACGTTGCCGGACATCGCGAAACTTTATGCATTCGCGACGTCTACGATGAAGACGAGTTGCGACAAGTTTCTCCGCAATTGCATTTTCAGAAAGCGATCGATCAGAAGACTGGTTACCGTACCAGGGAAATGCTGGCGGCACCGATTATTGAAGCGAAGACTGGTCAGTTATTGGGAATTATTCAGTTCATTAATAGTCGCCATGGCGATCCATTCAATATCATCGCGCAAGAGGGCGTGAAAGAGCTGTGTGAAACTCTGTCGATTGCCTTCTCTCAAAAAAGCAAAAATGTTCAAATACCACCATCGAAATTAAATTATCTGGTAACCGAAGGTGTGGTCTCGATTGCTGAGTTTGAAACGGCAATCGCGAATGCACGGCAAAAGCAATGCGATCTCGAAGATGTTTTGGTTGACGAATTTCAAGTGCATTTAGAGCAAATCGGTCAAGCACTTGCGAAATTCTTCAATGTTGATTACGAGAGCTATCATGCCGAGCGAGTGGTTGACATTGAATTGGTCAAGCGCCTAAAGCGGCAATATGTGGAGGAGACTGGATGGCTGCCGATTTCCGATGAAAAAGGTGGCATGACAGTACTCGCCCTTGATCCCGAGCAAGTCAAAGCGACGCGGGTCGTCAATATGATTTTTCCAGGTCTTGCCCTGCATTTCAAAGTCACGACACGACGTGAATTTAAACAGACGGTCGATCAGTTTTTTGGACAGACAGCGAACTCTGGGTCGGTAGATGAATTGTTATCTGGCCTCGAAGAAGAGGACGAGGAAAGTGCAGGAAATGCGAGTAACGAAGTTTCTGCTGCGGTCGAGAACGAGCTCGTTAAGTTGTTGAATAAAATCATTGTCGATGCCTATCAACAAGGTGCTTCAGATATCCATATCGAGCCAAGGCCAGGGAAAGAAAAGACCTTGATTCGCTTCCGTAAAGACGGATCACTGACCCCCTATGTCGAGATCCCAGCAAGTTATAGGAATGCCTTGCTCGCGCGCATCAAGATCATGTGTGACCTCGATATTTCCGAGAAGCGCAAACCTCAAGATGGCAAAATCAAGTTTAAGAAATACGGCCCCCTTGATATTGAATTGCGGGTGGCGACGATTCCCTCTGCCGGTGGTATGGAAGATGTGGTCATGCGTATCTTGGCCGCCGGTGAACCTATCCCGCTCGATAAATTAGGCATCTTGCCGCACAACTTGAAACGCCTCAAAGACGTAGTCGATAAGCCTTACGGTATTTTCTTTGTGTGTGGACCGACAGGCTCGGGTAAAACAACGACCTTGCACTCGGTGTTGAATTATCTGAATCGTCCTGAAACCAAGATTTGGACGGCAGAAGACCCAGTAGAGATCACACAAAAAGGCCTACGCCAAGTTCAGGTCAATCGCAAAGCTGGGATGGATTTTGCGACCGTGATGCGCGCCTTTTTGCGTGCCGACCCCGATGTCATCATGGTCGGTGAAATGCGCGATAAAGAAACGGTGTCGATTGGGCTGGAGGCTTCACTCACGGGGCATTTAGTGTTCGCCACTTTACATACGAATAGTGCGCCGGAATCGATTATCCGTTTGCTCGATATGGGCATGGACCCCTTCAACTTTGCCGATGCTTTGCTTGGTATTTTGGCGCAACGTTTAGCAAAACGCTTATGCAGCAACTGCAAAGTCGCCTATCAACCAGGCAAAGAAGAAATCGCCAGTCTGCTTAACGAATATTGTGCAGAGCTTTTACCGACGACGGAATTTCAACAGGGACCAGACGCCGCGAAACTCAAAGTGCTCAAACACTGGATGCGAACCTATGGTGACGAAAAAGGCCAACTCAAACTGTATCGTGCTCAAGGCTGCGATAAATGTAATGGCGGCTACAAAGGTCGGGTAGGTTTGCACGAACTGATGGTAGGAACTGATCCCGTCAAAAAACTGATCCAGGAACATGCACGCGTATCGCAGTTGTTTACCGCGGCCTTAGAAGACGGCATGCTCACGCTTAAAATGGATGGTATTGAAAAAGTCTTGTCCGGAATAACGGACATGAAGCAAGTGCGCGTAGTTTGCATCAAGTAGGCCACTCGACCAACTTTGTTGCGATCACTTGCAAGTTCTTAATACTTGCATTGATCTTCCCACGCCCAATTCCTCATGTTTCTATTGAGCGGCATTAAAAAATCTAATTTTTTAGTCAAAACGTCAACCAAATCAACTACCCAAACGTTGCCAAGAGCAGCATTGGCAATTCGTATCTTATGTTGATCTATGATTGAACCTGCTTCAAGAATTCGACGAATAACAATTAACGAGAAAGAGAATACAGATGACAAAACAAGTGAAATTGGGTGAGCTGGCTCATATTAACGCCACACCTTTGCGCGCTATCGCACAAGCAGTCTTGATTCTGGTAGCGACTCAGGCTACACAGTTTGCCCACGCCCAAGAACAGGATGCCACACCAGCGAAACCCGTCACCCGTGTCGAAATCACAGGCTCTGCAATCAAACGTGTCGACAGTGAATCGGCTCTGCCAGTGCAGGTGATTAGCCGTGAAGATATTCAAAAAGCGGGCGTGACGACCGCATCGGAATTGCTGTCGAAAGTAGCTGCCAATGTCGGCGGTTTGACAGACGGCATCAGCATTAACGTCGGTGGGGATCAGCGGGGCTTTAACTCCGCGAACTTGCGTGGCCTTGGTACTTCATCGACTTTGATTTTGTTGAATGGTCGCCGTATGGCGAACTTCGCCTCGCCAGGGGATGATGCAGGCGTGGATTTGAATAACATTCCTGCCGCTGCAATCGAGCGCGTTGAAGTTTTGCTCGATGGCGCGTCTTCCTTGTATGGAACGGATGCGATCGGTGGTGTGATCAACTTCATCACGCGCAAAGATTTCCAAGGGTTTGAAGCCAGCACTTATTGGGGGCGCACACAAGAAGGTGGGGCCTCTAAGCGCACCTTCACATTGGGCGGCGGTATTGGTGATCTACAAAAAGATGGCTATAACGTTTTCGCAGTTTTCGATAACCAGCACACGGGTAGTCTCTTTACATCACAACGTAAATTCATTCCTGCTTTGCAGATTCCTCAGCGTTTAGGTCATCTACTATCAAGTTACACCGATCCTGCGAATATCCGTTTAACTTCCAATCAACGTGACTACCTCCAGGAACAAGGTTTCAAAATCAACGGTAAGCCTATCACCAATCGTTTGATTAATCTCTCTGTGCCGAATTGCAAACCAGCCGCTAACTTGTATTTGCCAGCGGGAACAGGTGGTGTTGATGCCTGTACTTACGACTATATGGGCGATACCGAGCTTTATCCTAAGTCCGAAAAGAGCAGTTTGTTGAGCCGTGCCGTATTTCAAATTAATCCCAATCATCAGTTCTATGCAGAAGCTTCTTGGAGCCAAGCAAAGACGTATTACGTCGGTTCTTCCGCGCGCGTGACAGGTTACATCGATTTCAAGAAGGTGCCACAGTTGGCCAACACAGGCCTAGACACCCTAGTTGACGATGATGTTCCAGGTGAGCTGACTCTGCGTATGCGCTTGAAAGAAGCAGGCAATCGTACAAGTGAATTAACCAGTGAGGCACAACGCGTGGTCGCTGGTTTTAATGGTAATGTCGCTGGTTGGGATTACGATATCGGCCTTAACCAAAGCGTGAACACAGTGCGCGACAAAGATACGCATGGGTATGTCTTATACGACAAACTGTTGAAAGGGATCGCAGATGGTTTGATCAATCCTTTTGGCCCATCAAGCGCAGCGGGCGTGGCATTGATAAACAGTATCCAAGTCAATGATGAAGTACGCCATGCACGCGGCACCATGACCAGCCTCGATTTCAAAGCCTCGCGTAGTTTGATGCGGTTGGAGGCCGGCGATATGTCACTCGCCATTGGCGGTGAATTGCGTCGTGAGCGTACGGTATTCACACCATCGGCTTTGCTGATGAGCGACAATATCAATAACGACTTCGCACCAGAAGGTGGTCGTGGTACGGACGACGCTCGCAATGTGGGCGGGATTTTTGGTGAGTTGCTAGTGCCGTTTAGCAAGCAGTGGGAAGCCCAATTGGCGGTACGTCATGACCACTATCAAGGTGTAGGCGGTGCGAATAGTCCGAAATTGGGTTTGCGTTACCAACCAGGTAAAGACTTGTTGTTCCGCGCTTCGGTGGGCAGTGGTTTCCGTGCACCATCGATGTCCGACTTGTATCGCCCATTGGTAGTCAGTTCGACTGCGACTTTGCCTGATCCTGTGAGCTGCGCGGCCAATGACAATGACTTGTCAGTTTGCGCTGATAATTGGACAACGCGTCGTTACAGCAATCCAAATTTAAAACCGGAGCGTAGTCGTCAATACACTTTGGGCATGATCTTTGAACCGAGCCGTCAATGGACCTTCAGTGCTGATTATTGGAATATCAAACGCACGGATTTGATTAGCGAAATTGGCGATGACATTATCTTGGGCAATCTCGCCAAGTACGGCAATTTAGTCCATCGTGATGAGGATGGTGATATCGATTACATTGAGTTGCGCAAAGAAAACCGTGGCGCGCAAATTGCAACGGGTTTGGATCTAGCGGTCGAATTGCATGGGATTAAAACCGGGTTTGGCAAATTCAGTGCTCGTATGCTCGGTACTGTGATGCTCGATTCGAAAATTCAAACCAATCCTGGCGATAAGTATGTGAGTAACTTAGGGAAGTTTGTGACCGATGGCGTGGTACAACGTTGGCGTCATCGTTTGACCTTAGGCTGGGAGCAGGGTGATTATGCGCTGAGTCTTGGCAATACTTACTACTCGGGCTACGATGATCAAAACTCCGCGATTAATATCGACGACGGTAGCATCGTCGCTGCGAACAAGGTCAAGGCCTATTCGCTATGGGACTTGTCTGCGGCTTACAATTACAACAAATCCTTAACGGTACGTGCTGGCGTGCAAAATCTGTTGAACACGACACCACCGTTTTCAAATCAAGCGAATTTCTTTATTTCGGGGTATGACCCGAGTTATACCGACCCACGTGGGCGTTTCTTCTATGTGAGCGCGCAGTATTCGTTCAAATAGCCAGCAAGCCCCCACGAGAAGCGCCTTTGCCCATGATGGGAAAGGCGCTTTTTTATTAGCACTTTGCGTGTAGAATGGCGTCCTGTCTATGTTTGCGGCGTGTTCTCATTCTGAATTGATCTATGGCTTATCTCATCTCTATTTCGCATATTCTCGCGGCTATTTTTTTTGCTATTCATGCAGTACGCAATCGTAAAGAATTGTACTGGGTGATGATTTTGATTCTGTTCCCATTGTTTGGCAGTGTGATCTATTTCTTCGCTGTGTATTTGCCGGAATCTCGCATGCCGGGCCAAGTACGTAAAGTGAGTAGTGCTGCGATGAATGTACTTGATCCCGGGCGCGAACTTCGTGAGGCGCAACAAGCGTTTGATCTAACTCCGTCTGCGCAAAATCAAATGCGCTTGGCTGCTGCCTATTTGGAAGCTGGCGATGCACAACATGCTGCGCAATTGTATGAAGCCTGTTTGCAAGGACCATTCGCAAACGAGAAAGAAATGCTCTACGGCGCTGCACGCGCGCGTTTGCAAAATGGTCAAAGTGCTGCAGCCTTGGAGTTGCTGCAAAAAATTCGAAACGTCGACGCTGGATTTCGCAAAGAAGCGATGTATATTTTGTTCGGTAAAGCTTATGGCGCTGAAGGTAAGCATGCTGAGGCGCGTGTTGAATTCGTGGAAGCGGTATCGCAGTTTGGTAGCGTCGAAGCTTATGTTGAATATGCGATTTGGGCTCTCAGTGTCGGCGAGGTCGACACTGCGCAAGCGCAACGTAGTGAAATCGAGAAGCTCAAAAAACATTGGAATAAACACCACTTGGTGTTCCACAAGGAGAACCTACAGCGTTTAGATCAGGCGTTTGCCAGGAAGAGTGCTTAGATTCTCTACGTAGGCATCAGAGATAGGGCGACCGTCTAAAGATGGTCGCCTTTTTCAATTGAACTTTCACATCAGTGCAATCTGCAGTTAGCGTTGCAATACGCCATGCAAACGCTCAGGCAAGTGGCTCGCCGGATGTTCAGCGGAAAACACATAATGCTGAAAAATACTGCCCCAAGCTTCACGCTGGGCTGGCGGTAAATCTCTAAATCCTAATAAAGCTTGCATCAACAGACCATACGGCGAGGTTTTATTTTCGGTCGAGAAGTTCGAGCCTCCCCACCAGTAATTCATCAAAATATTAATGTGGTCGAGCGACTCGACATGGTGCCACCACAAATTCGGAATAAAGATCGCATCACCCGGTTCTAAAGTCGCCGTCTGCGCATGCTTTAAGGCTTCTTTGAAGCGAGGGTAGCGTTCGAAATCAGGATGGCGCAAATTCACCATACTGATTGGGGATGGTGTGGGCGCAAAATCGAGGGGGCCAATGTAGAGATTGGCGATTTGTTCTGGTGGAAAGAGAATAAACTGACGACGTCCACTGACGACACAGGCGATATTGTCAGAGCCATCGATATGGGTCGGTGTGGTGATGCGGTTGCCAACCCAAATACGGGGAATGATTTCTTCCGATAGCACTGGCATCGCATGCTCGGGCAGCAAGCCAGGCAAGCATTGCGACATTAAGGCACTTTGCACAGCAACCGACGGTGCAGTGGGAAACTGGGCATAACGGAACAGTTGCTCCAACACTTTCGTGAGGGGTAGACGATTCTTGATAAAGTTAAATCCATCGAGAGTGTCGTTATAGAACACCCGGCCCTGGTGCTCGGGCCGCAACATGATGGCATCGACGTCGGCACCGCTATCATGATCTGCCAAGTAATGCAGCATTTCTTCGCTTGAACGTTTGGCGTTTTGTACCAAGGGCCAATGATTGACGAAACCGCGTATGACGGCAGGTCGATATTGGGCAAATATCTGCTGTTGAACCTGTTCGGGCTCAAGTCCAGAGAACTCAAGTATAGGTGAGAATGCGGTAGACATTGTTAAATAGGTATTTTCTTATAATGCGAACGCAAAGCATAGCGCAAAAAAAACGGGTCATATAGACCCGTTTTTTGTCGAAGCGATTGAACGCTACTCGATTTAGCTATTAGCAACCACCAGTGTTTGGCGTGTAAGTTGGAGAACCGTTGGCTGGCGCTTCTGCGTAAACAACGTTGCAAGTCGCGGCACTGGCAACACCGACTGGACTTACAGTTAAAGTTGTACCGGACACAGTTGTCGTGTAATCGATGTTGCTCAATCCAGCAGCAGATGCCACGGTCGCTGCATTTGGATAGCCATTAGCAAACGTGACAGTAACGCCTTCCATGCTTGTTGAAGCGCCACCAGAAATTAAGAATTTACCGCGAGCCATTGCAGCTGCGGCACTTAGAGAACCACGTGCGCCGTTGACACTGGCGATACGCGCATCACGACCGAAATCAGCAAACTTAGGCAATGCAGTAGCAGCCAAAATACCGAGAATAACGATCACGACGATCAATTCGATCAATGTGAAACCTTGTTGGTTTGAGGCTTGTTTGTTCATTTTCTTCTCCATTGGTGAAACGCACTTAAGTTATTGTGCAAAAAATTCACGCACAACAACGTGAACGTGAAGCTAATCCATATAGTACAACATTAGAATTAAATAAGTCATGAACAATCGTTCAACTTACTTTACATGTATTATTAACTGCTTTACTTGTAAATGACAAGAACTTATCTAGGACATCACTGGGTTTTTGTCGCACTCTAGCAGTTAATATAAGGGCGATTTACAATTGTTTGCGTTTTATCCAAGTTCTAGATGTTGACTTACATGTATTGCCCTTGTTTATAACATAGGCTGTGGTATTGTTACATGTAAAGAGTAAAAGATTAATCAGCCATAAGTATGATTTCAGAAACACGCTGAGATAGGGTATATTAGAGATGAGGAGTTGCGATGTACGTGAACAGGTCGTTTGATCGTACAACTTAAGGTGTCAATTGTAAAAGCTTGCTTGGAAAAATAAATGGATATGAAATCAGCAAAATCGATGCGAAGCGCCGGGGGGTTTACCCTCATCGAACTTATTGTAGTAATCGTCATACTAGGAATTTTGGCGGCCACGGCTTTACCGAAATTTGTTGACCTTGGGTCTGAAGCAAGGTCGGCTTCAGTGAAAGCCGCTGCCGCAGCTCTCAATACGGTTGCCGTACAAACAAAGGGACGCTACATACTTAATCAATCAGCAGCGATTGTGTTAGAGGGCAATACGGTAACTGTCAGTGCAGTGGCCCCAGGGTATCCTAAGGCTGTTGCGGCGTTGGGCACTTTGGCTGGCTTGAGTACCATAGATTACGCTCAAGTGGCGCCTGGTGCAGCGGCAACAGCGAATAGCCCGGCAACTTCTGCGACTCAAATTGCCTTCATCCCGGCCAGTGTCAATGGCACAGTCAAGGGCTTAAATTGCTACGCGATGTACACAGAACCTACAGCTGCATCGAATGCACCTAATATCCAGGCAGTGACATCTAGCTGCTAGACAATATCACTTAACAATGAAGAGGCCGTTCAATGCAAGTTGAACGGCCTCTTTGTTTAGGAAGCTCGATTAGATAGGCGAGCCTGCCCAATATGGTTCGCAAGTCTTTTAGTGTGAGAAGGGCTGCTTGATGATGGAGAGGCCCTGCTTTCCAATAGTGGCTCTGCTTGAGGCGCATTCTTGCTTTTGTTGTCTTTCTCTATGACGAAAACCGCGGCCGATTTTGCTAGGGTTTGCGCTTGCATATGCATGTTATTGGCCGCCGCGGCCGCTTGTTCGACTAAAGCCGCATTTTGTTGCGTGATTTCATCGAGTTGGTTAAGCGTCACATTCACCATTTGAATGCCATCACCTTGTTCGCTACTCGCTTGGGAAATGCGATGCATATTGGCCGACACGGAATCAATTGAGGTTTCGATTTGGTTCATCGTGTCGACAGTGGAGCGAACCTGACGGCTACCTGCTTTGACTTGCTCAACCGAAGCAGTAATTAAATCCTTAATCTCTTTTGCGGCAGCGGCTGAGCGTTGGGCCAGATTTCGTACTTCGCTTGCCACCACGGCAAAGCCTCTTCCTTGTTCTCCCGCTCGGGCGGCCTCCACTGCAGCGTTGAGCGCGAGGATATTGGTTTGAAAGGCGATGCCGTCGATCACTGCGATAATGTCATTGACCTTCTGTGAGGAGGCTTGGATCCCTTGCATCATTTGGGTCAATTGGGCAACCATCTGCCCACCTTGCTTGGCGATATTGGCAGCGTGTATGGCGTCTTGATTCGCGTTGTGGGCGCTCTGGGTGTTCTGGTTCACCGTTGAAGTCAGCTCCTCCATCGAACGCGAGGTCTCACCGAGGGAGCTCGCTTGCTGCTCAGTACGATTGGATAGATCAGAATTGCCATCGGCGATTTCTTGAGATGCAATGGCGATGGCGCTCGTTCCTTCGCGAATTTCAGCAACGAGCTTCGCCAACACGATCCTCATTCGATCAAATTTGTTCTGTAACTGCGCGAGTTCATCTTCACCCTCAACTTCTAGCTGATGACTCAAGTCGCCATCGCTTATTTGCGAAGCCGCTTGGCTTAATACGCCTACCTGCCGAGAGAATGACAAATAAAAGCTGATCAGCATATAGGCGGCGAGCAGCAGGATGATCGAAATGGCAAATAGCATACTATTGCGATTCCAACTTAAATTGTGATGCCTCTGCTCTAGCTTACTGGCAAGTGCCTTCCCAATTTGTTGATTAAGTTCTTGCCACGCTTTCGCTGTGCTGAGGCCATTCTCTAAATACGCGGCGCTGCTGGTTTGATTCAGCGTGTTCAGTATTTCGTTCTTGGTCCGTTCGAGAAAAGC
>CANHZI010000106.1 GCA_947464955.1 Oxalobacteraceae bacterium | reverse complement strand
TCAGCACGCCCAGCATCAACATCGATCTAACCGTGAGCTGGAAAGATGGCATCGTCAAACGCTTGACGACAGGCGTCGGCGCCTTACTCAAGAAGAATGGCGCACAAGTCGTCAAAGGCTGGGCGCAAATCCTTGATGGCAAAACAGTCGCCGTCATGCAAGACGGTAAAGAAGTACAACGCATCACTTGCGAACATCTACTAATCGCTTCCGGCTCCAGCGCGGTTGAACTTCCATTCATGCCTTTTGGCTCTGGCGATGGCAAAGTCATCAGCTCAACGGAAGCATTGTCACCAACAAACATTCCCAAAAAACTGGTGGTCGTTGGTGGTGGCTACATTGGTTTAGAACTGGGCATCGCCTACCGCAAACTCGGTAGTGAAGTCAGTGTCGTTGAATCACTTGACCGTATCTTACCAGCTTACGATGAAGAGTTGACCAAAGTCATTCGCACTGCACTTAAACAAGCGGGTATCGACGTACACCTTGGATGCACAGTACAAGGAATGAACGCAGATAACAGCGCCGTCCGTATCAAGAATGCAGCTGGCGAAGAGTCTGAACTCGCTTGCGACAAAGTCTTGGTGGCAGTCGGGCGCCGTCCACGCACCGAAGGTTTCGGGCTTGAATCCTTGATGCTCGATATGCATGGCCGATCGATCAAGATTGATGACCAATGCCGCACTTCTATGCGCAATGTATGGGCGATTGGTGACGTCGCGGGTGAGCCGATGTTGGCGCATCGGGCAATGGCACAAGGTGAAATGGTCGCTGAAATCATCGCCGGTAAACGTCGTCAGTTTATGCCTGCGGCGATTCCTGCGGTATGCTTTACTGACCCTGAACTCGTCGTCGTCGGCAAGTCTCCACAAGAAGCGCAAGATGCCGGTATCGACATCATTAGCGCAAACTTCCCCTTCGCTGCCAATGGTCGTTCAATGACCTTAGAATCGAGCGAAGGTTTTGTACGTGTGGTCGCTCGCAAAGATAATCACCTCATCCTCGGCTGGCAAGCCGTCGGCAAAGGCGTCTCGGAATTGAGTGCCGCATTTGGTTTGTCACTAGAAATGGGTTCGACATTAGAGGATGTCGCTGGCACCATCCATTCTCATCCAACGCTAGGCGAAGCGGTACAAGAAGCAGCATTGCGCGCTTTGGGGCATGCATTGCATATTTAATGTTTCACGCGGTGGGGGCACCAATGCTCCCACCGATGTACTCCAAATTCGAAATTACCACTTCATACCTTGCCCAATTCGGTAATTGGGATTGCATTGGCAAGCGATTCCTCGCTACACTCGTGAAACTCCATTCCTTCAAGATCGCACAATGCCTGATTCCAAGTTCGTCGTTCAATGCCAGGCACTCAATTGGCATCGCGGTCTAAACCATATTCTGAAAGATATCAGTTTTACGATTCCTCAGGGATCGAGAGTTGGCCTTTTAGGTAGCAACGGCAGTGGAAAATCAAGCTTACTCAAGTGTCTCACAGGCTTGACTTTAGCAGACAGTGGCAGTGTCGAACTGTTTGGGCAGTCGACCATGGAAATGAACGACAGCGTACGTGAAAGAATCGCCTATGTCGCCCAAACACCGGACCTGTTTCCTTGGCTCACGGTGGAGCAACATCTCAAGGCCATAGGACAAGCTTACCCGCGTTGGACCGAGAGACGCGCTCTTGAACTTGCTCTCCACCTTGAGCTATCTTTGGGTAAATTGGTCAGCAAGCTCTCAGGTGGCGATCAGCAAAAGCTCGCCATCGTATTAGCCTTAGCTCATGAGCCAGACTTAATTTTTATGGATGAGCCTGTCGCCAACCTTGATCCACTTCGTCGTGCAGGGCTAATGCAAAGCTTATTTGTAGATGGCCGTTGGGTCAAAGAAGAAGCAACTATCGTGTTTACCAGTCATCTGCTGGCCGACCTCAATCATCTTTTGACACATATTCTTTTTATGCGACAAGGTGAGCTCCAATGGCAAACGGATTGGGTCTATACCAAAAAACATTGCCGCCTAATTCCGAAGACCGAGGCAGCAGGGCTTCTCAACTCTCCTCATTTTCAAAGCAAGAAACTCGCCTTAATTGATTTAGATGAACTTACAGAAGCGCAAGGAAACGAATTGAGTCGGCGTTTTCCCGCACCCACACTTGACGCCGTATTTGCTGCGTTAAATGATTAGTCTCATCATGCGCACTGCATCATCCCATTGGCATTTTTCATGGTTAAGCTTGCGTCAACGTGTTGTTGCTGGCTTTCTCTTGTGTTTACTTGTCCCACTATTTGCCGCTCTGTGCGTCAAAAACGACCCTGGTTTGAATACCCACGGACTGACGGCTCTTAGCCTTTTGCTCTTCGCAATAAGTTTCATGATCATCAATCGTGAAACGCAGCTAAACTCATTCTCACGCTCAAACGTGATACCACAGGCTCTGCATCAGTTTCTATATTTGTCGCTTGTCAAACGCCTCAATTTTGTCAGCGCGGTATCGCTGCTGCCCATGCTGGCGATGGCGGATTCGAACAATTGGCACGATTTCGCCTCCGTAATCGGTCTGTGGTCGCTTTCATTATGTGCAGGTATGAGCACAGCAAGAATTATCCATCGGAGGTTTCGCGTTCAATATGGCTTGCTCATTGCTCTTTGGATGGCACTTATGCTTGGTCACATTGGTATTCTTTATTTTCAGCTCCCAGTGAGTGTTTCAATTGTATGTTGCTTTGCATGGCCAATCTCGCTTTGGCATCGCCTCAACAATGGAAAACCCAGCAATTCAAAAGAAGCGGTGCCCACGACTGAAGAAACGAATACCTATCTCAATGAAATCAAAAGCCAACTTAAGCGAGTCTCACGCTTTTCTGAAAGCAAACTGGACGGAAAGCATTCTTATGGCGTCGATTCATTACTTCGCCCTATCGCTGTATTCACCCTATTCGTCATCGCTTATGTAAATATTGGTAGCCCCTTCGCAACGAACATACATCTACATCGCTCACTACTACTAGTGTCTGCCGCCCTGATCATGAGTAAATATCTGGTGGTACGCGATCTACATTGGCGATATTTGCTTCGCCCTCATGGTTTAGGAAGCGGCAAATTTGCGAGCAGTTTGCTCGTAGTGAATTTCGCTTTCTTCGGAACCCCGTTTGTCCTCGCGTTTCTCTTATCTTTTGGGTTCGGTCAAGTTTCTTTAGAAGTGATGTTGCAAGCCATCCTTATTGCGCTTGCAGAGACAACCGGCTTACTGATCATTGCGATCACGATTGCAGCGAAAGAAAATTCACATCGAAGTGTGTACTACGGACTAGTAAGCGTCGCCTTCATCTTTTTTCTAGCGCATGGAATCGATTATTTTTCTGGCAGGACCGGAACCGTATTTCAACTATTTGTTGCTGACTGGCGCTACGCAGCCACTTTATTGATGTTTTCAGCATTCGCGCTAAGGCGAGCCAATCTGATTTGGAATCGTCAACGTCTATTAAATTTTTTGAATCGATAAAGAATCCCCGAGCTTCACAGGTCGGAGATTTTTCGTTTGCGATCCAACAATTAGTAGCCTATCAATTTCGTCGTTGGCACCGCATCGACTTTAAACGTCTTGACAGACTCAGCCAAGAAATTCGCACGCTCTTCCAGTGACATCACCGCCGCTGAGATTTCTTCGACCATCGCGGCATTTTGCTGTGTACTCGAATCGACTTCACGTACGGCTTCTGCCATATCATTGATCTCTGTCGATTGTTCATTCGACTCACGCGTGATTTCATCCATGATGGTCGTGACGTTTTGTACGGACTCGACGATTTCCTTCATCGTGCTGCCGGCGTCATTCACATAGCGCGCGCCTGCTTCGATGTCTTGAATCGATTCGCGAATCAAGTCACCAATCTCTTTGGCGGCGCCAGCACTGCGTTGCGCCAAGCTACGTACCTCGGAGGCGACCACAGCAAAGCCACGGCCTTGTTCCCCTGCGCGTGCAGCTTCAACCGCGGCATTGAGTGCCAAGATATTGGTTTGAAAAGCGATGCCATTAATGACTTCGGTAATTTCACCAATCTTACGTGAAGAGATCGTGATTCTCTCCATGGTCTCGACGGCTTGCGCCACCACACTACCGCCTTTGGTCGCTACTTGAAAAGCAGAGAGCGCGAGCTGGTCGGCTTGTTTTGCATTCTCAAGAATATGTGCGACCTTCGCTGCTAAGGAGTCCATATTCTCCGCAGTGTGCTGTACGGTCGTCGCAATCTTTGCGCCACGTTCAGCCAAGTCATTGTTACCCGCAGCGATCTCCGATGTAGCAAGGCTAATCGCTTCAGCAGACTCACGTACACCCGACACAATCTGCGCTAAGGCTTGTACGCTTCTACGGAAGATATTGATCGATTCTGAAATTTCATCGCGACCGACGGCGATATTCGACATCGTCAAATCACCTTGCCCCAACATATTGACGCGCTTAGACATGCTCTTGAAGCCACTCAATGAGGTGATATAGAAGGTGTACAAAGTATAGAAGGCAATCGCAAGGGCAAAAGCGACACCCGCCAACATAGAATTGCGATGGCGCGCTAAGCTATCGATGCGCGCATCCAGCGCTGTTTCAAGCGCCTTCAAGCTCTCGCTCGTTAGATTTGAGTTCGCATTGATTGCTGTACTGCCTTGGTTGTAAATACTTTTCGCATCGCCACTCACGGTTTCCATTATCGTTGCTTGAATCAGCTTCAGATATTCATCGGTCAAGTCAAACACCTTCAAATCCAGTTTCTTCATCGCGTCGGGATTCGCTTGTGCGACTCGATCGAGCGCATCTTTTCGCATCGGCACGATCGCGCTTAATCAAAGCACTAAACGCTGCGATACGCGTGCGTGTGGAATCTGCTTTATCTTGGTACGCGGCAACATAAGCAACTAGACCACGCAGAGGTGCAAGATTTGCGGTCATTGTTGGCAGTTTATCGGTGGCGGCTGTCATCAAATAATAGCTATCGACATCGGGGTCTAAGGCTAGACTTGAGGATTCTGAAATTTGGCGACGCATCTCGACTAAGGCATCGTTCACCTTCGTGTACTTCTCGGTGATCTGCGCTGTTTCCGTGTATGTCCCTTGCTGCGCGGCGGTCCAAGCGTCTTTCACTTTCGCCAAAATAGCTTTGAGCTGGTAAGGGTCAGCGGCTTGCAATTGTTTGTCCAAACTCGCGATGCCGCTATCGGCCGTCTTTGCCGCCTCATCGGTCAAGGCTTTATCTTCGACCTGCAGCAGTCGCAATAATGCTTGCCCCCTATGCTGTAGTACCGCATCCATAATCGGATTCACTTGAGCGTGATATTCAACGCCAACTCGCTCATTCTTCGCGAAATCGATATCGGCGTTAGCTTTATTTACATACAGGTATAACAGCATCATCAGAGGGATCAGCAGTGTGATCATGATGATAGAAAACTTCGCAGGCATGCGCAGACTGCGCATCAATTGTTTGCCAGGGCCAAAATGTTCAGTGACAAGTGGATCTCCTTCTACAAATACAAACAAAGGTTCGAATTAGTACTAATTAAGCCTTTGATTATAGAACGAAGATTTCCATGTGGAAATGTTAATTTGTCAGACTTTGTTAAAAATCAGAATCATCGTGGAACTTGCGCAACAAACGCCAAGGTATTCGCTCAGATCCAAAAGATGCTCGTTAACTTCAGTTTTTACAAGCCAAGCACACCCTTGATCAGATAACGATGGGTGCGTTTATCAAGGTGAATACTGAGCAAACCATCTGCTTGGCAAACGTCGGTAACAGGCTGTAATTTAAGCTTCAACAACAAACGTCCTTGACCATTGCTATACACATTTTGCCGAATCTCGCCTGCGTTACATGATTGCGCTAGGTTTTTATTTACTGCACTAAGCTCGGTGGTGACGCCTTGAATATTAACGAAGGCCTTGCGTTGATCATGACTCAAAACCAAGACCACGGCTCCATTGCCGCCAGCATCCTCACCTGCCTTAAAATTAGCGATTCGAAACTCGTAAGGTGCATTCCATTTAGGGACTTGCTGCAAGTCGATCGCTTGCAAGGCAGGTTTTGGATTATTGCTTTGGGCTTTCGCTGGAGAGCCAGAGAGAATCAAGCAGGTCAGTGCAAAAATGTAGATAGAAGCAACGCGCATATCGTGTCCCATTGAAAATATGTGGCTCATCTTAAAGCTTTGCACTGGCAATTGAAATGGAGCAAATTTAACTTTAATAAGTTACGCTAGGTCTCAGCTTAGCTGCAAAAAGTGATCAAGAATGTGAAAGTGATCATCAAAAAACTGATCTTCCATCGCCACGATATCATCGATTGCAAGCCATTTTGCCGCCGCGGCGTCATCGTCTGCCTCAATATCAGGGAAGTGATCAAGCTTGAGATCAAAATAGAAAGCGTGTGTGATGGTGCGTCCCCGTTGACTACGTTCTGGATGATCAAACACTTTGACATCGACTAAGGCGTTTTCAAGCGTGGAGTCGAGCACCGCCAGCTTGGTCTCCTCACGCAACTCACGCACGGCAGCTCTTTGTAGTCGTTCGTGCGGATCAAGAAAACCGCCCGGCAATGCCCATAATCCTTTACCGGGAAAGCCACCACGTTGAATCAGCAGTACATGCTGGTTGGTGCGAACAACAGAGTCAACGGTACAAAAAATGGGAGGATATGGCGCCGCGGCCCAAGCGGCTTTGTACTTCTGCAGACCGCGATATTCCTCGACCAATGCAGAATATGCCGGCAAAGTACACCAAGCCTTGAGATATTGCCGTACTGGCAGGGACAACATATTTTCAAGCACGGAAAGCGATACTTCCAAGTCTTCCGCTTCAAACAAAATACGTCGTATCGCAGTAGCATCGATTTGCGTCGTATTGTCGATTTCTAATAAATTCCAATGCGGGAAACGGCTCAAATAGTAACTTGATGCATCTTTAAAATGCCCTACCAAAGTAAAACTTTGCGCCTCTGGCTGCAACGCCTTAACCTTGATCTGTACGGCCTGTGCCCAACGACCATCGTCATAATAATCTCGTACCGCAGCGAATTGAACGCGCGCCCTTTGCTCTTCGCTCAGCGCTGATTTCATCATGGCTACGCGTTCCTGCCAAGTAAAAGGATTCTTCACGCTACGCGCATGAAACGAGGAGCCTAGTACAACCACCACATTTTCTGCAGCATCAAAAGCCGCTGCCAGCAGAGGCGCATGCCCGGCATGATACGGCTGAAAACGTCCTATCACTACTGCGACATCGACTTGTTTATCTTGGGTTACCATGAATACTTCTCTTTTTAAAGAACTGCACTAATCAAAAAAATGTGAATGATCTTAGAACTGATAGTTTGCCGCGATCGGCATCTGGCGACCACTACCAAATGCCCGCGCACGGACCCGAATAATCGGGGGTGCCTGACGGCGTTTGTATTCATTGCGAGCGACCATGCCTAAGATACGCTGAATAGTCGCGGCACCAGTTTCAGTCGCTAACTGTTTTTGTACGAAGTCTTCCGCGCGTGCCGCTTCCGCTTCTGGCAAACGTTGGCCTTCGATATGCCATTTCAAGATTTCGTCTAACTCTTCATAGGGCGGCAAGCTATCAGTATCAAGCTGGCCAGGAGCCAACTCTGCTGAAGGCGGTTTGCTCAATACGTCCTCAGGGATCACTTCCCGCCCTGCACTCAGATTGATATGCCGCGACAGTGCATAGACTTCTGTTTTGTAGAGATCGCCAATTAAACCAAGGCCGCCATTTGTATCGCCATAGAGGGTGCAATAGCCAACCGAAATTTCACTCTTATTACCGGTGGTGAGTAGCAGTGCACCAAAGCTATTTGAATACTCCATCAAGATAGTGCCACGCACCCTTGCCTGCAAGTTCTCTAAACTTAGACCTTTCAGCAGCGCGTTGAAAGCGCTGGAAAACCCTGTACCGTAGGTGTTGACCAAATCCAAAATCGGATGACTCAATAGGGGAATACCAAGTGCATCGCACAGCTTTTGTGAGTCGGAAACTGATCCTTCGCTAGAGAAAGCAGAAGGCATGGTAATTGCGATCACATTCTCCGCGCCGAGAGCTTCAACGGCTAAAGCTAAAGTCAAGGCTGAGTCAATGCCACCCGAAGAGCCGACCACCGCCTTTGTGAAGTGGCAGCGCCGCGCATAGTCTTTCAAGCCGAGAACGATCTGTCGGCGGGCAAATTCGGCGGGCGCAAATCCGTCTTCGTCCACGTTTGTTAATGAGCCTGCCGCCGAGCTAAATATCCCACGATCAAATTGTAAACAGGCGAAATCTTCCGCGAATCCAGCGGCCTCGAATATCACACCCTGTTGTGGGCTTACCGCGAAAGAGTAACCATCAAACACCAATTGGTCTTGACCACCAATTTGGTTCACATAGACAATCGGTGTTTGATGGGCGATGGCGGCCTGGGTGAACAAACGATGACGCTGCTGACGTTTACCAAAATCGGAAGGACTCGCATTTATACTCACGATTAACTCTACTCCGGCTCGCTCTAAAGCAGCGTAAGGGTTGACCTTATAATCTTTGCCTTCGTCATTCCATCCATCTTCGCACACCATAAAACCAATTTGATGTCCTGCAATACTCAAGGTGCAGGCGCCTTCCTGACCTGGTTCAAAGTGGCGCCCTTCGTCGAAGATGCCATAGGTTGGAAGCAGCTGTTTGTGATATTCAGCGATCACGCTACCATTTCGAATCGCTAAGAGGCCATTATGCAAAGCCTTACCTGGCCCTTGGTGATAGCGTACCGTCCCCAGTACGATCACCAAATCGGGATGCACTTTCGACGCCTGCAGTATCAGTTCGAGAGCACCATCACAAGCTTTCAAGAACGCTTTATCTTCAAGTAAATCGCCAGGGTAGTAACCACATAAGCTCAATTCAGAGAAAATCACCAGCTCGGCCTTGGTATCTGCTGCGCGCTGCATGCCATCGATAATTTTTCTTGTATTCTCTTCAAAACCACCAACTGTAAAGTTGCACTGTGCTATAGCGAAGTTCAACATCTCTTCATTCCTATCTGTCTATTTTGATGTGATTAATTCAAAGCCTATGCATTTAGATGGCTGGATGATGAAAGACCTGCCGCAAATAGGCGAGGAAAGTTTCATCTTTACACAACGTCTTACCACTGGCATCAGATAACTTCGCCACTGGTTGTCCGTTGCAAGACACGATTTTCATCACGATATTCAACGGTGTAATTCCCATATCATTGCTTAAGTTGGTGCCTATTCCAAAGCCTGTCATGACGCGATCGGCAAAGTGCTGATAAAGGGAGAACGCTATTTCCACATCCAAGCCATCGGAAAAAACAAGACGTTTCGTATTGGCATCGATGCGTAGTTTTGCATAATGCGTCAAGGCTTTCTCGCCCCAAACGATGGGGTCGCCAGAGTCATGACGTAAGCCGTCAAATAATTTCGCGAAATACAGGTCAAAGTCTGCAAGAAAAGCGTCCATACCGACAACGTCCGTCAACGCGGTGCCGAGATCTCCACGATACTCCTGCACCCAGTCTTCCAAAGCTGCTTTTTGGAAATCACGGAGGCGCACACCAAACGATTGGTATGACTGTAGATACTCATGGGCCATCGTGCCTATCGGTGTCAGATTATATTTCTTGGCTAAATACACATTGGAAGAGCCTTTGAAATACTGTGGCAATTCCTGTGCAAAGGTTGCCACGACTTCCTCTTGCCACACACCAGAGAAACGACGACGCAGGCCAAAATCGAAGAACTCAAAAGGGTGTTTCTTGAGATTCGTCGCAGCTAGTTCTCGAATCTTTGCTATTTTCGCCTGCAAACGTTGCCTGCCTTCATGCATGACAGCGTCGCTATCTAAACGACGGAAATACAGTTCATTAACGATATATAGCACGAAGATCTCGAAACCCATCACGTGCACCTGGGGTCCCTTGGCAACAATGTGCAAAGTTTCACCTTGCGTACTTACCTCGATAAATTTTCGCTGGAAACGAAAAATCGTTAGAAAATCAACGAAGTCACTTTTGATGTAGCGCAGCTGCCTTAAGTAGTCCAATTCATCAGCACTAAAACTTAAACCGCACAGATGATCGAGCTCACGTTCGACATCCGCCTTTAACTGGGCTAAAGGATAGGCCGGCGTATTGCGGCAGACAAAAGCATATTCGGTCTGCGTATCAGGGTGGCTATGTAACAAAGCCTGCCACATCGTGAATTTATAAAGATCGTTTTCTAACAGACTGCGGACGACGGCTTGCATAGAATTTTCTCCAATAATGGGTACAATCTCGGTCTTATTTTTGATTGACGAGTTCTGTCGACTTCATGATGCGTAAGCCGCGATTGCGCATATCCTTCAGAAAGTCGTCACCAGCTTGTTCAAAACCTGTCACCGCACTCATGCAATCGCCTAACAACACCAGTTGGGATAAGCGATCTTGAGGCCAGTTAGCGACGATGTGCTCTGTACTTGCACGCACACAATGGCTACTCGCTTCTCCGCAAATCAACACACTATCGGCACTTCTCAAGGCATCCAACAAATCTTGATTCAATTGCGTATCAGGATCTGTGTCATCTGGCACTTCAGCCATCATCGCTGAATAGTGCTCTGTCCATGGGTTAGCGCCTTTATAGACCATCTCCACCACAGCCTTATGCTGATCTTCCCAGCGGTTATACGCAGCACGTACGTCGGCATGAACATTGTGCCCCCAACTGCCAATTTCACAATGCACCGGCCAAATCATCAATTGATATCTGCCTGCGCTCTCTAAAGTTTCGAGATAGGCCTGCACCCGCGCTTTGGCAGATTCGCGACGCGGTACAAACTCACCTGCTTTGAACTCCTGCAAACTGATTTGGGTGAACGGACTTACATCGCTTCCATCTGCTTTTCGCCAAAAACTAGGATGGGCAATATCGAATCGGTGATGCGAATCAAGAGTCACCGTAATCGCGGTTAGTTGATGACCATAAGTATCAATCAGATGCGCGACACGTTGCATATCGGCATGCGCACACGCTACGGGCAACGCGGGTACCACAGTTTGGCCATTAAGCGATTGCGGTAGATACTGGGCAGGAAGATCACAAAAATCATTTTGCGGATCGATAATCAATAGATGCTGACGGGCTTGCATGGCATTGCCTTTCTCAAAGTTCTCAAGTCTCAAACGTCATTCGAAATTCAGCTGAATGTGTGACTGTAAAGGCATTGTAGGACACTTAGTGTAAAAACGCAACTAAGTATCGATATTTTATTTGATGAGGCTACTCATTGCTCAAAGTTCGGCTGTAATAGACCAAGCCACGCCCTGCTTTAATGCGATACAGTTGGGCTGGTCGATTGCTTCCATAGCGGAATTGCCCCTCAAGCTCTTCCAAGAAATCGCCCTCTTTAATGCGCTTACGAAAGGCGCTCTTATCGATCTGGCGGCCTAGTACTATTTGATAAACCTGTTGGAGATCAGTCAGCGTAAACTCGGTCGGTAAAAGATGTGCCGCCAACGAGCTATATTCGACTTTGTTATACAAGCGTTGCAACGCGGTTTGAAATATCTCCGCATGATCAAACGCCAATTTCGGTAAGCGCGATTCGGCATTAAGTGGGAACCATTGCGCAGCATCAGCCGTACCGCCGTGTGCGAGTTCAATTTGATCGGAAGCGATGAGCGAGAAATACACAAAGGTCGTCGACCATCCCCGAGGATCACGACTACGAGAACCAAACCCTTGTAGTTGCTCAAGATAAGGTGCCTTAACTCCAGTCTTTTCCCGTAATTTACGTAGAGCCGTCGCTTCTAGATCTTTGTCTTTATGCACATCAATAAAGCCGCCAGGCAGACTCCACTCCCCTTTAAACGGGAAATCGCCGCGCTTCACCAACAGTACATGCAAGCACTGTTCACGAATCGTGAAAATCACAAGATCGACACTCGTTAATGGAATATCGTAGTCATGAATATTGTAATTCTTTAGAAATTCTTTCTCCGACTGCGCTTTATTCACCATAGCAAGCTCCTTAGTTGAAGTGGATATTGTAAGCGCGAATGTCGATTGGTGCAATTTTACAACTAAGATAGTGCAAAACATCAACGAACTTAGTTGTGATTTATCATTAAGTGATTTATGATGCGCCCGTCAACAAACTAAAAATAAGAAAGGACAGTCATGACAAACAAAAAAACAAATCTCAGTAAATTAATGAGCTATGTCCTACGCCACCACCCTGAAGAGCTTGGCATCACACTGGATGAGAATGGCTGGGTAGACCTGAAGAACTTCACCCAATCCCTACGATCACGCGACAAAACTATCAGTGTCGACAAAGTACGGGAGGTGGTTGAATCGTGTGAAAAACAGAGATTCTCCATTGATGAAACACAACAAAAGATTCGCGCAAATCAAGGTCACTCAATTCAAGTCGATTTACAACTCAGGGCTCAGCAGCCACCCGACATTTTGTATCACGGCACTGTAGACAGGTTCCTAGATGCGATCTTGCGCGTTGGCTTACTGCCTCAACAACGGCACCATGTTCACCTCACAGAGTCACTCAACACTGCAAAGTCAGTCGGTGCCCGCAGAGGAAGAGCGGTCATTCTTGAGATTGAAACGGGAGAACTGGTGAGCAATGGAGCGCAGTTTTACCTCTCCGAGAACCAAGTTTGGCTAATTGACCATGTGCCAGCGCAATACATAAAACTGAAACAACAATAAAATGAAACTCAAACAATACCAACAACAAGAAAAAGACTGGCCTCAATCTGGTCAACATATCATGGCTCAATTCGATGATGTGTCCATCATTGTCTACCAAGCCTATTCACCACTGATAGCGAACTTCGCTATCGAACATCAATACTTCGGTGGGGCCTTTAGCTACTCCAGAATGAGTTGGATCAAACCGAACTTTCTTTGGATGATGTTTCGTAGCGGTTGGGCACAGAAACCAGGACAAGAAAAAATACTAGCGATTAAGCTAAAACGTCATTTCTTTGACCAACTTCTATTAGAAGCTGTACCTTCGTCCTATGATTCAAGCAAATTCGAAACCCACGAAATTTGGCGAGGCGCAATTGCCGATTCTGATGTGCGCTTACAATGGGACCCCGACCATGATCCATATGGAAACAAATGTAATCGTCGAGCAATACAGCTAGGCCTACGTGGCAATGCCCTAGCGAGGTATGGACGAGATGAAATTATCTCAATCGAGGACGTCACAAGCATGGTGCATGAACAGTTCGCGAATCTAAACGACGATCTGAGTAAGCTATGGGTGCCAGAGGAAGAAATTTACCAAGGTCCGCAAGGAATTATGTCTGAAAAATCATGAAAATCACTATCATCAAATCTGACATTACAAAGTTATCAGTCGATGCCATCGTCAACGCTGCAAATTCATCGCTGTTAGGCGGTGGCGGCGTCGACGGTGCTATTCACAAAGCTGCGGGAAAACAATTACTAGACGCATGCCGTGTGCTGAATGGGTGCAAAACTGGCGAAGCTAAGTACACCGCGGGATTTAATCTGCCTGCAAAGTATGTAATTCATACCGTGGGCCCCATCTGGCATAGTGGCACACAACAAGAACCGAAACTGCTCGCGAACTGCTACCGCAACTCCTTACAAATTGCGACTGACTTGCAGCTTAATTCGATCGCTTTTCCCGCGATTAGCACAGGTGTATATCGATTCCCAATCGAACTCGCAAGTTCTATTGCGATTGAAACGGTGTTGGCGTTTGCAGAAGGAAGCACTTCGCTCACCGAGATCGTTTTTTGCTGTTTTAGCGAGCAAGATAGGCGGATCTATGAACGCCTTTTATCACGCCAATCGCACGAGGGGATCGTCAACATTAGTGCTTCGTACGAATGATGAGAATAGAACACCTACCTGAATCCGTATTTATCATTCACGATTTCTTAAGTGAAGACGCTTGTCGATTCTATATCGAGTACAGCGAACATTGTGGATTTCATCAAGCCAGTGTTCAACACCCTCGGCATGGTCCGCTATTGCTGGAGGACATACGAAACAATGATAGAGTAAATATTGAGGACAGCTCGCTCGCGGAACAACTTTTTCACAAAGCAAAATTTGCACTTCCACACCACATAGACGGTGCAAATCTACATGGGTTAAACCACCGGTTTCGTTTCTATCGCTATGAAGTGGGGCAGTATTTCAAATGGCACAGAGACGGTTATGTCGAACAAAATAACAAGGAACGAAGTCTACTCACATTCTTGATTTACTTGAACGACGAGTTCACCGGCGGGGAAACCGAATTTAGGTGGGGGAAAGCTCCAAGCAAACTTGGTACAGCGTTGGTTTTCCCGCACCAATTGGTCCACCAAGGAGCGAAAGTGGATAGCGGCATAAAATACGTCCTCCGTACCGATGTGATGTATTGCTTTGCTTGACAATTTTTGGTGATACAAACTTATGATTGTGCCGCCAATAAACCCTAATCAGGGCAATTCTGGTGCACCGTCTTTGCATTTTTCGGCCGCGTCAAATTCCTTCGATAACTCGTGATACCGCTTCAAATCCTTCAAAAATTGATCCAGGCGCTTCTCTGGTACTTCGTCACCAGCTCTGATCTTCACATCAGCTTCGACTCCTACAAGTTGCATGATTCGTTTCAATTGAACAATGCGTTCGAGTACTATTGCCTTTGATCGATCCATGCATGCACTCACCACGACTTCACTCAAGTTTTCTTTCAGCCTTTCGAGGATAGGCGCCTGCTTCGAGAAGTCGGAAAAACGAAACCCGTTCTCTTTCAAAAGAGGTGAAATAATGCTCCGACCTAATTCGAACACTTCGGTGTGGATAGTTTTAATATTTTCATAGCCGCGATCACGTGGCACTTGTTTCGTATAGCGCTCTAATTCTGCTTGTGGCCCAGTCGCCATCGAAGCGGGGAACCTTTTGAGCTTAGCCATATGCTGCAGGTCATAAAAGCGCTGCGCTGCTTGACGCAAACTGGTTTCGGTAAGCTTCGATAGTATTTTTTCTGGCTCTAAATACATCTCACCAGAGGATCTCCTCAATTCTATTTCAAGAAGTTTGCTAGCAACATATTGGTTGTTTTGCATGGATTCATGATGCGTACTCAGGATTTTTTTCTTCGCCTCAGCCAACTCTTCAGTTGTGACTAATTTGCTCTGTAATTGCTCAATTTCAGACAGGAATTCTTTCTCAATACGCTCAATCTTCTCTGGCGCACCAGGTAAATACACTATCGTCGCAAGCGCACGGCCCGAATTAAAGTAAACACTACTTACATCTAAACCATAGATCAATGATTCACGCTCGCGCAATCTTTTCCATACCCGCTGGTACAAAATCTGATTGAGTAATTCAACATGTAAGCGATCACTATCTTGACGTGTTTGCATTTCATTGAGAAAGGCGATAGCGAGCCCCGCCTTACCCTCATCACCTAGAAAAATCTCGCGTTCAACAACACCTTGAGAAAACGCTGGAAAGGCTCGTTTGGGTGATAAGTCACGTTCTTTTGACGGCAAATTCGCGAGATACTTCGAAAGCTGAATGCGTAAGTCATCGAAATCAAGATTACCAACCAACACGAAGTAACTTCCATTGAAATTATCGTTTATGCGTTCGAAGGTTGAAATAACTTGATCCGCATTCAAGGTTTCGATGGCACGAATCGGCCGAATATAGATCGTTCGAGGATGGTCACGGAACATCAATCGACGGAGTTGGTCGTTGAATACTTGGTCGCTGCTTTGATTAGCCGCCATCAAGGATTGCTTAAGGTATGCCTGCGCAATCTTAAAAAAGCCTAAGTCGCGGCTAGAATTCGTGATGCGTTGATAATTGATCTGAAGCAGATCAATTAGATTGCCTGAAGTACTTTCACCATAAATTTGGCGCCCCAGAAAACTTATATTGAAAGAATAAGTAAGACCTTTCGCCACTTGAAATTGTTGAAGCGCGCGTGGCGAAATTTGATCAAAACCCATCGCATCTGTCAAAGTAGCGGCGTAATCAGCGGCAACCACATCTTCATCAGCCACAGAAGATGCCACTCCGGATTGCTCATGCGACATAACTACGCGATCAGCCGCAAGACTGGTTTTCTTCAGCACCACCACCACACCATTCGACAACAGCCATTCGTAGGCGCCAATCTTGGAGTTATAACTCTCAGAAACGATAGTTCCAGGCTTGGCGGGTGGTGTCTTGATAGCAGACTTTAATCGTTCTCTTGGTTTGTAATCCGGCAGCGCTTCCTTGCCCTTAGTCTGAAATGCATCCGAGAATTGACTGAGATTAGGCAAACTATCTTTCGTGTTGAGTGGTGCCCAATACAGTATCTGCGCCTTGCTTGGATCAAAATGCATTTGTTTTGCAAGTTGATTCAGATCAGACAATTGAATGGCCTTCAATGCAGCGACCGTCATCTGATATTTTTGTTCGGGTGACCATAAATTCGAGCCATAAAGTGTATTAGTTCAGACTCGATCTGACACATCGACTTGAAAAGATGAGAGTTACCGGTTTAGATATGGGTGTCGAATCCTACTAAACCAAAGAAAGGTAACTCTCATGCTACATACTAACAACCCTATCATCAAACATAAAGCCGGTTTG
>CANHZI010000105.1 GCA_947464955.1 Oxalobacteraceae bacterium | reverse complement strand
GCAGACCATGTTGCAAGGTACACGGTGCATGCCAAGTCAATTTATCTTCAATTTTTCCACCACATAGTTCAATCAGGCGCGCGCTAAACTGCATTAGATACTGTGACAAATCCATCGTTTGCTGACTGATGCGTTTCGCCTTCTCTGCATACATGGCGTCATCGCGCAACAATTGCTCATATTCAGTTACCATCAAACCACAGCCCGAGGCGGTCATCACTACCGCATCCACCCCTTGTTCCAATAGCGGCCACCATGCATCGATATTACGGCGAGCCTGTTCACGGGCACGCTCAGCATCGCTGAGATGCAATGCGATCGCACCGCAGCAACCGGCTTGTTCGGCAACGATGGTTTGCACATCACAAGCATCAAGCACACGAATCGCCGCGGCGTTAATGTCTGGCGCTAACGCCGCTTGCACACATCCCGCCAGCATCAACACTTTCTTGCTATGTGTACGCCTAGGTATCGTCAACAACTCGGGCGCCACCACATCCGGAATCTTGACGCTCAGGCTATTAGGCAAAAGTGGCTTAGTCTTCCTCCCCAGATTTAAAGCCAATTGAAATAGGCGTGGGTTACTCAAGCCATTTTTTAAGACCGAGCGAGTAATCTGACTGAGCAAACTACGCCCCACTTTTTTCTCGACTAGATCTCGTCCAATTTCCAAGAGACGATGATACTGCACACCCGATGGGCAAGTGGTTTCGCAACTACGACAGCTCAGACAGCGATCTAAATGCATCTGCGTTTTATCCGTTACTGGCTGGCCTTCGAGTACTTGCTTGATCAAGTAGATCCGTCCACGAGGGCCGTCGAGTTCATCGCCAAGCAACTGATACGTGGGGCAAGTCGCGTTACACATCCCGCAATGCACACATTGACGCAATAGGCTCTCAGCTTCAGCACCAGCGATGGTTTCTTTGAATGCGGGGAGAATCTGTGTTTGCATAATCAATTAACTCCCGATTGACGACCCGCGGTACGGTGCAATTGAAAGACAGCATGAGGATCAAACGCAAGACGAAGACCATCTTCTATCTTGGCAATCGCACTTGGTAGCGCTGTAAAGACCTCAGTATCGGCTGGCGCGTAGCGAAACATGGTGGCATGTCCACCCAGTCGCTGCGCGAGTTCTTTAATCTTAGACATGTCTTCATGGGTCCACAACCAACGCTGGGCACCGCCCCACTCGATCAAACTCTTACTGCGCAATGGCAGTGCTGGAGCGCTCGAAGGCAGCGAGAGTCGCCACAAACATAAATCGGGTTCGGGTAAAAAGAAATGATGCTGCTGCTCTCTTACGCTCGTCCAAAAATCACGATCATCCAACATCACCTGACCACCCAACTGATCTTGCGCGGCTTTCACCGCCGCCTGCGCACCAGAGAGTCGCAAGCTTAAACGACCCGCATGGTAACAACTCGCCGATATCGGCAAGGCTTGACCCGCCCATCGATTAAACTGATGTAAAGCGTCGACTTCCGACATCGCGAAAATCACACTCGATTCAGCTTGTGGCTTAGGCACCACCTTGAGGGTCACATCTAAAAGTAAGCCTAAACTTCCTAAAGCACCCACCATCAAACGGGAAACATCGTAACCAGCCACGTTCTTGATCACTTTGGCACCGAAGCGTAACAACTCAGCGCGACCATTTAGCATCGTCACACCGAGTACGTGATCTTTGATGGCTGCGGCATACGCTCGACGCGGACCAGACAAGCCTGCCGACACCATCCCACCAATCGTGGCGGTATCTGCAAAACGAGGGGGCTCGAAGGCGAACATTTGCCCATGCTGGTCCAATAATCGCTGCACTTCATCCAAGCGTGTACCTGCCCGCACGCGAATAAATAACTCGGTCGGCTCATATTCGATAATGCCGCCATATGCGCTGGTATTCAGCTCTTGCGCTTGACCAAGCGCCTGGCTATTACCATACCAAGATTTACTATTGCCACCGACGATGCGAAGTTTCTGTTTCGCTGCAACCGCCTGCCGAATCTGCTCCTGAAATTGCTCAACTTGTTTCGCCAACGGATCTTGAACAACAGCGGTCGCCTGCTTTGCCACCGATTTGCTTTGCGGCCGTTTTTGCAGCACATCCGCCTGCTTTTCTTGCTCTATTTTTTTGCGCTTCGTCTTAGCCATGGTGATACCGATCTTTAGAAGCGTTCAAGATGGGGAAATTTTAATTGTCCCTGCGACACTCGCATCCGACCATATTCAGCGCAACGTGACAAACTAGGGATACCCTTCCCTGGATTCAATAAAGAACATGGGTCAAAGGCCGCTTTGAGCGCAAAAAAGGTCTCAAGCTCGGCTGCGGTAAATTGCACGCACATTGAATTAAGTTTTTCCACACCAACACCATGTTCGCCAGTGATACTGCCTCCAAGCTCAACACAGCGCTCGAGAATCTCGGCACCGAAGGCTTCGGCCTTTTCAAATGCGCCCGTCTGATTGGCATCGAACAAAATCAATGGGTGTAAATTACCATCCCCAGCGTGAAAAACATTGGCACAAACTAGGCCATATTTTTTCTCCATTTGTGCAATCGCAAACAGGACTTGCGCCAAATGTTGGCGCGGTATGGTGCCATCGACACAGTAATAGTCTGGCGATATACGGCCGGCTGCAGGAAATGCATTCTTACGTCCCGACCAAAATTTCAAACGTTCTTGCTCGCTATATGAAACACGTAAAGAGGTCGCGCCAGACTCGTTCAAGACCTGGCTCATACGCGCGATTTCTTCATTCACCTCTTCGAAGGTGCCGTCGGCCTCGCAAAGCAAAATGGCTTTAGCGTCGAGATCGTAACCGGCATTCACAAAGGGCTCGACCATCCGTACTGAGGTCTGATCCATCATTTCCAAAGCGGCCGGAATAATGCCTTGTGCGATCACCGCTGCCACTGCATTTCCGGCTTTTTGTACATCATCAAAAGAAGCCAATATCACTTGCGCTGTCTGTGCCTTAGGAAGCAGCTTGACCGTAATTTCGGTGACGATCCCGAGCATGCCTTCAGATCCTATGAACAAAGAAAGCAAATCTAATCCTGGCGCATCTAAGGCTTCACTACCTAACTCAAGAACTTCACCGTCAATCGTCAGCACCCGCGCTCGCAAGACATTGTGCACCGTCAAACCATATTTCAAGCAATGCACACCGCCCGCGTTTTCAGCGAGATTGCCACCAATGGTACAAGCCAGTTGAGACGATGGATCTGGGGCATAAAACAAACCAGCATGGGCCGCTGCATCAGAGATCGCCAGATTCCGCACCCCCGGCTGCACCACTGCGACTCGTGCGATAGGATCGACCCGGATCAGACGATTAAGTTTGGCCGTCGACAAAACCAAGCCATTGGCCACTGGCATAGCGCCCCCCGACAAACCGGTTCCGGCCCCACGCGGCACAATAGGGATTTGAAACTGGCGGCATACTTGGAGTATCGCGATGATCTGTGCTTCGTTTTCAGGCAAAGTCACAATCATTGGCAATTGACGATAAGTCGTTAACGAGTCGCATTCGTAAGGACGAGTGTCTTCAACGTCTGACAAAATGCAATGCCGTGGCAAGCAGCGTCGCAGGGCTTTTACTACTTCGGTTTGGTCGACTGGTTTGCTACTGCTTTGCATCTGCCCATTTCTTTCACTGGCTGTTTTTGCTAGAGAAATTACACGAACCCATCGGTAATTGGTCTTCTTCCTAATGAGTGTAACTGTTGCCAGGGAACTTGTGCATTACAAATAAAATTTGCATAAAAAAAAGACGCCGCAGCGTCTTTTTTTGTTGTATCTCGATTAGCTCGATTACGTGAAACTTATACCGAAAATGATGAACCACAACCGCATGTCGACTGCGCATTCGGGTTCTTAATCACGAATTGCGCACCTTCTAAGTCGTCTTTGTAATCGATCTCTGCGCCGACCAAATATTGATAGCTCATCGCATCAATCAATAACTGCACGCCATTCTTATCCATAATGGTGTCGTCTTCGTTGGTGATTTCATCGAAAGTAAAACCATATTGAAAACCAGAACAACCACCGCCTTGTACAAATACGCGCAGTTTCAAATCTGGGTTGCCCTCTTCTTCGATCAATTGTGCAACTTTCGAAGCAGCACTGTCAGTGAAGATAATTGGGGATGGCATGTCGGTAACAGCATTCATGGTGTACTCCTGCAATAGTTCAGTTCAGATTCGTATTATAGACGGTATTCGATGAACTAGTTGGAAGCGGCCAATTTCAAGACAGGCTCAGCGACTTGATCATGTGCCAACTTGCCAGAAACTAAAGCGCCGTTGGTCATTTCCAAGGCCTTGTAGTGCACATCGCCTGAGATGCGTGCTTTACTTTGCAATTCAATCAACTCAGTCGAAATAACAGGTCCATTGATCACACCGTTGACCACCACGTGACCAGCTCGAACTTCGCCATCGATCACAGCCTGCTCGGAAATCACCAAAATGCTAGTGGAACCCGCTTCAGCAATCACATTGCCTTTGACGCGACCGTCAATACGCAAGCCGCCTTTAAAATGAATATCGCCTTCGATATTGGTCGAAGCACCAATCAAGCTATCGATGGTGCTCTTATTTTTAGCCTTAAACATGCAAACTCCTCTATATTTTTTAGAATATTGACAGTGTTTAACGAGCGAAACTTGATCTCGATGAGAAGTGACGCGGATAGCAGTTTAAAGTAAGCTAGTTACAAACTTACGACCTGCTTTGCCCTTAATTCACCCTTCTCCAGAACTGTCATTTGTACAGATTTGACCGTTGCCCCCTCCGGTAAAGCAATCTGCCCTTCAACTCTTTGATAGTGTCTGAAGGAGAGTTTTAGCTTTGCCGCTTCGCCGGCTTTCGGGTCAGGGAATTCCATCATAACAGGTTTCCCCCCCTGTACTAATGTCAAGCTGATATGTAATTCGCCAGAAAATTCACGAACAGCTTTCCCCCCCTGCATGACCAAAGCTCGATAACGCAGTTGCGTTGGACCTGAAGCTTCAATCTTAGCTTTTTGCAAAGTAATCCCTTGCGGGCGGTTTGCCGACGGCATCAAACTCTCGAAAAACGCCAAATCATCTTTGATTTTGTTGTTCTCGGCTGTCAGGGTATTGATCTGGTCAGTCAACTGTTTCTGCACTGACTTCTCAATATTTTGCTGGCTCTCGATCGTTGCTGCGGCTGCCAGCAACTTATCGCGCTCAGCTGTCAAATCGGCGACTTTGTCTTGCAATTGACTAATTTGCTCAGGCGAAAACTTTGGACCAAAAGCAAAACTACGCCCCATTTCATAGGTCCACATGGCGATCGCGCCACCAACGCCAATAACTGCGGCAATAAAGGCAAACTTGATCGGCCACGGCACATGCTGGTTGATCGTCATTTTGGACGCCACCAGGCGCCGCTTCCAGAATTTTTTGATCATGGATTAATTGGCACGTGATTTAAGCCCGTCGCCTCATCCAGACCAAACATCAGATTCATGCACTGTACTGCCTGGCCTGACGCGCCCTTCACTAAATTATCCTGCACCACGAGGATGACTAGGGTTTTGCCATTTCCTGGGCGATGCAAAGCGAGACGTAGCATATTCGATGCACGTGTTGAACGCGTCTCCGGATGAGAACCGAATGGCATCACATCCACAAATGCCTCATCTTTATAGGCATTTTCAAATACTGCCTGTAACTCTTCATTACTCATCGCCAAAGCGCTGTCTTTAAGCTGCGCATATAAAGTGGAATGCATGCCTCGGATCATCGGCACTAAATGCGGGGTGAAAAGCAGACCCACTTTATCGGTAGTTAATCTTTGCAACTGCTCGATCGTCTCAGGTGTATGGCGATGTCCAGAAACACCATAAGCCTTGAAGCTATCGCTAGATTCGGAGAACAAAATGCCGATTTCAGCCTTACGGCCTGCGCCTGAAACACCGGATTTACAGTCAGCGATCAAATTTCCTGCATCAATCAATCCCGCTTTTAAGAGCGGCGCAAAACCAAGTTGCATCGTCGTCGGATAACAACCAGGGTTGCCGATTAAACGCGCTGACTTGATTTGTTCACGATTTAATTCAGGCAAACCATACACGGCTTCTGGTAAATGCTGGGTGCAAGTGTGTTCCATGCCGTACCATTTTTCGAATTGAGCGACATCTTGCATGCGGAAGTCGGCAGCAAGATCGATTACTTTGACGCCGTTGGCGAGCAGCTCAGGTGCCTGAGCCATCGCCACGCCGTGCGGTGTGGCGAAGAAAACGACATCACATGCATTTAGATTAGCTTTGTCTGGAGAAGAAAAAGCGATATCCACGCGACCACGTAAAGAGGGATACATCTGCGCCACAGGCACACCATCTTCTTTACGGGAGGTGATGGCAGTCAATTGGGCTTGTGGATGGGTCGCCAAGATCCGCAATAACTCTACCCCTGTATAACCTGTGCCACCAACGATGCCAATCTTGATCATATTTGTTATCCTAAACTGATACCTATGCCATAAAGAAATTATGCGTGCATTCTAGCAGTCGAAACCTGATTTCCCAATAGACGATTGTTTCTGTCGTCACTGCCCAATCCACTTCCATAGAATTTGGCGAAGTTGCTTCTCATCCCTCAAGCGAACTTCAGCTTAGTCACCACGTCAAAAACGCGCGAACGACAGGGCGAAAAAAAACCGCCAACAGTGTGGCGGTTTTTTGATCCTGCAAAAAGCTGCAATAACAAAGGACTGCAGATTAACGCTTGGAGAATTGTTTTGCGCGACGTGCTTTGCGCAAACCAACTTTTTTACGTTCAACTTCACGAGCATCACGTGTTACGAAGCCAGCATTAGACAATGCAGATTTCAAACTTGCGTCATAGTCGATCAAAGCGCGTGTGATACCGTGACGAACCGCACCGTATTGGCCGGATTCACCGCCACCGTGTACGTTTACCATGATATCGAATGTTTCGAGGTGGTTAGTCAACTCGAGTGGTTGACGGATAACCATCAAGCCAGTTTCGCGAGAGAAGTATTCGTTAGCTGGTTTGCCGTTAACGACAATCTTGCCGCTACCTGTTTTCAGGAATACGCGAGCAACTGCGCTCTTGCGACGGCCAGTTCCGTAGTTGTAATTACCGATCATGGCTATTCCTTAGATGTCGAGTACTTGTGGTTGCTGAGCAGCGTGCGGATGCGTTGCATCTGCGTACACTTTCAACTTCTTGATCATTGCGTAACCGAGTGGGCCTTTTGGCAACATGCCTTTAACAGCCTTCTCTAATGCGCGGCCTGGGAAGCGAGCTTGCATCTTTTGGAAGTTCGTTTCATAGATACCACCTGGGTATCCAGAATGACGGTAGTAAACTTTGTTCAGAGCTTTAGTACCAGTCACGCGCAATTTGGATGCGTTCACAACAACGATAAAATCGCCTGTGTCTACGTGTGGTGTAAATTCTGGTTTATGCTTGCCGCGTAAACGGAGTGCCACTTCGCTGGCAACACGTCCGAGAACTTTGTCTGTCGCGTCAATCACGAACCAGTCGCGCTGAACCTCATGGCCCTTAGCGGAAAAGGTTTTCATGTTGAATCCTAATAAAAAGAAATAAAAAACACCCTGTTTGCGGTGGTTCTGCCTATGAAACTAGCAGACGCTCCCTTGTTAAATTCTCTCTTGGGTGAGTAGAGAGTCGGAAATTATAGTATTTTCAAAGACTTAGTGCAAGCTCTGTTTAAAAAACAGGCAGTCAATCCTTGTTTTCTTGCTGAAAATGTCGCCAAGACAAAACAAATGGGCAAAAAAAACCCGAAGTCCGGCTTCGGGGAGAAGTCACTTGGAGTGACGGAGGAGATTGCGTGAAGATTGAAAACACGTATTACCGGCAAAACAAAAATCACAATTCATAGTAGGACAAACTCCAGCATTAATCCAGAGAAACTTAGTGCTATTTTGAAAGTATCGCTTTTCGAACCCAATCGTACCGAAAAACGCCCCAAAACACAGGCTTACGCATTTTTTTACACGTAAAATAACACCATTTTCCACATAGAAATATTCCCTTGTGCGCCCTCCAAGCAAAAGCATTAATTCCTTTTCAAGGGCGTTTGTCTTACATTGACTTCAAGCTTCACCCGTTTCAACATATGTCGCGTCACTCCCCCAACAGGAAAACCAGTCTCAACGCAAACAGGTAAAATAGAATTTTTATCTTGCAGGGGCAAACATGGAAGCAACAGTACGTTGGACCGGTCTTTCCGGCATGAGTTTTTTGGCTGAGACCGGTTCAGGCCACGCAGTCTTAATGGATGGCGCGCCCGAAGGTGGTGGTCGTAACTTGGCGCCGCGCCCGATGGAAATGGTGTTATTAGGCACAGGTGGCTGCTCGGCCTATGACGTGGTGCTCATCTTACGTAAAGGCAAACAAGACGTTCGTGGATGCGAGGTCGAACTCAGTGCAGAACGCGCCTCCACCGAACCAAAGGTGTTCACCAAGATCAATTTCCATTTCATTGTGACCGGTCGCAATCTCAAACCTAACTTGGTTGAGCGCGCGATTGCCCTCTCCCATGAGAAATATTGTTCAGCGTCTATCATGCTTGGCAAGACTGCTGAAATGACGACTAGCTTTGAAATCATTGAAGACCTCACTGTTCCATCCGAACACGAACGCCAGGCAGACTCTGCAGCATAAATCTCCGTTTCAAAACAAAAAACTCGTGGCCACAAAGTATGGCACACGAGTTTTTTATTGATGCTCAATGCTTATCGGTTTTCCTAGATTTCGATCTAGTGCGATTCGCTGTATTGGTTAATTACCAGCGCGCGCCCAAGTTAAGCACTCAAATCACGCCCAAATAGTTCCTTATAACTAAAGTAAAAGCTGCAATACATTACTAAAGACATACTCAGCATGATTGGCAAAAGCAAAATTCCGCCTAAACCACCTGCCAAGCTTGAGACTAGAGCCAAGAAAGTAATAATGCCGCACCACGCTAGTAAATAAATCAGAAAAGCTTTACGTGCGCGCCACACTGCAAAGAAGCTATAAAACAATGCTTTACTAACACTCATGCCATGCCAGGCAATTAACGGTGCGCCATACCAAAAGGCCATTGCAGCTGGCGTGAACACCGAAAAAAAAGTCAACATTCCCATGCCGATGTTAGTCTTTACCAACTCTTTAGGATCGACTTTCACAGGCTCAGTGATGTATTTCCACAGAGCTCCGTCATCAACGGGGATTGAACTGGCAAGTGCACCCACGATACAAACGGTGTAAAGACCACCCATCATCAAAAGCGGCTTCAATGCTGGGGAACGAAATGCGGAAAACAAAGCCCCAGAGCTGAAGGACTGTCCTTGGTCGAGATCACGGCACGCATGCATCAAGCCCATCGCTAACACTGGGCCTACGATAAACGGCAAAACCGACCCAACCACCGGCAACAGGCTCAAGCCTAAATTACAGAAGATTAAACCAAAGAACATAAACAACAATTCGAATGGACGCGCAGTAAAGGCTTTAAATCCTTGCTGTATCCACAACCAACCAGAGCGAGCGGGAGGGGTGATCATAATTTAATTCGTCAAAAACAGAGGTGGTGCGCTTGCAATACGCAAACGCAAGATGCGCTCGAAATGCGTCGGATCATGCGGCGTCAACATTTCTGCATCGCGTGGCTTGTAAAAATCGAACACGCGCGATAGCCAAAAACGGAAAGCCGCTGCGCGCAACATCGGTTGCCACGCGATTTGTTCATCATCAGTAAATGGACGCACTTGATGGTAGGCCGCCAACATCGCTTCTACTCTTTGAATGTCAAGTACACCGGTTTCCAAATCGATGCACCAATCATTAATCGTGACTGCGACATCAAACAACCAAGTATCGCAGCCGGCGAAATAGAAATCGAAGAAACCGGTCAGCTTCTCGCCATCGAACATCACATTGTTGCGGAACAAGTCTGCATGGACTGGGCCACTCTGCAGGGCTTGATAAGTATCTGTCGCCGCAAATGCTGTTTGGAACGCCACCTCCTCTTGCATCAAACGTCGATTATCGTCGGATAAAAATTCCAGTACTTTCGGTGCCGTTTCCTGCCACCACGACAAGCCTCGTAAATTCGGTTGTCGAATACTGAAGTCTTGCGCCGCCAAATGCATGCGCGCCAACATCGCACCGACTTCGGCACAATGCACCGCTTGCGGAGCCAGTTGTGATGTTCCAGTTAACTTACTGACGATGGCCGCTGGCTTACCATGCAGCGCCACACACAGCTCACCATCTTGATTGGCAATCGGTGCTGGCACTAAGACGCCGCGATCTGCCAGATGACGCATCAGTTTCAAATAAAACGGGAGCTGTTCAAAATTTAAATTTTCAAAAATGGTGAGGACATATTCACCTTTTTCGGTATCGATAAAGAAATTACTATTTTCAATTCCCGAGGCAATGCCACGAATCGCAGTTGCTTTGCCGAGCGGGAATTGTGGCATCCATTGTGTGAGGTCTTGCAAACTTACCGAGGTGAATACAGCCATGTCAAATCATCAAAAAGAGGTTTATTTTTTAACCGGCACCGATGCTGGACTTGCATTAGCGGCCGAAGCGGAAGAAGCGGCGGCTTCAGCGACAGGCTTGGTAGTCCCTGCTTTTGAAGTGCTGTATGGCCCTTGTGGTTGCGCAGGCTTGGATTCTACCTCTTTCGACTCTTTTTTGCCGCCAAATTCCATCACCGTCCATTGCGCCGCACGGTTTGCCTCGCCGGCTTGTGTCCCTTTGGGTGCTTTGTTTTCTTTTACCGTATAAGTACTTGGGCCGCTACGCACTTGGACTTCGGTGACTCTGCCACCTTCTTTACGCTCGACGGTTTTGACATTCTTAGTCTCTGGCTTAGCGAGTTTTAATTCGGACTCACCAACTTCTTCTAACTTTTCTAACTGCGGTGGTGGCGGCACTTCTTTCTTAGACTGTGCCGATGCCAACAATGGCGCTACTAGTACCAAGCCAGAAATACACGCTGCTACACGCTGGGAAAATATTTTGCTCGAAGTTTTCATGGTATTCACTCAAAAATGGTGGTCAGGTGCGCACATCGCTCAAACTTGCGATTGCGCGCGAAAATTCTATCTTTGTGCATTGTAACAAAGCAGGCGCCCAGTGCTCTCATTCCCAGTAATAGTTACTGTTCAATCTCAAAAACGCAGACGAATTCACTATCCTCGCTTTACAAATACAACATGCGCTGCCGTTCTTCGTCAAAAACTCAATATTTGCACTCGAGAAATCTGATATGTCGAAAGATGCAAAATATGCAATATCGCACTATACTGTGGGCTTTTCTCCCAACCGAAAATACCATTTGTTTCTCGGAAAATGCAGCAAAAATCGATCAAATTCATCATTCACTTCGTGACGATGTTCCTCGTCCTCACTGCGGCATTCTCAGCGGCAGCAGCTTCATCGTCACAATCAGACCGCGCTCCTGCGAATTCCTCAATCAACAAAGTACAGGTTATCGAGAATGTCACCGAGTATCGACTGCCTAACGGGCTGCAAATCCTCTTAATCCCTGACAAAAGTAAGACAAGCATACACACCGACATGGTGTATCGTGTCGGCTCGCGAAACGATAGAGAAGGTGAATACGGCTTAGCCCATCTACTCGAACACATGCTCTACCGCCCTTCTTTACATTTTGTTGGGAAGGATGGTCGTCCTACGTCGATAGAGGAACTGATCAACTCGGGCATACAATTTGAAGGCAAAACCGAACTTGACCACACGCGTTACATCGCACACTTACAAGCAAAACCTGAAATCCTCGATAGTGTCTTAAGGCTTGAAGCATTCCGCATGGCGAATGCTACATTCGATGCGCAAATTCTGTGGGATCCTTCAAAAAACACCGGTGAGAAAACCGTGGTTCGCAACGAGCTAGAAATTAGGGAAAACGCGCCCAAGGTTCTTCTCTACGAAGCCTTATTCCGCAGCGCGTTTGACCGCCATAGTTATCGCCACCTGCCAATCGGCAATCATCATGACATTCAAGCGATTCAGCTCGCACGTTTAAAAGATTTTTATAAATCCTATTATCGGCCAGATAACGCAAGCTTAATTATTAGTGGCAATTTCGAACCAGAACAAGCACTGCAATTAATCGCGACGCATTTTAAGCCTATTCAAAAACCGACTAGACCGATTCAAGACATACAGCACGAGGAACCGCCGCAATCTGGGAAACGAGTCGCTGAATTGCCGCGCTCCAATGGCCCGAATGTACTCGCGATTGCCTACCATTATCCGGCTATCGCACATCCCGACAATTTGACTCTGCAGGTTTTTACCAAAATAGTCACCCAAGAACGTATGCGCAATTTTGCGTTTAAACATAAGCTCCCCTACCCTGCGAGTTTTGATCTAGAGGCACGTATCACAAAAGACCCTTCGCTCATGATTTTCAGCCTCTCTTTTGGCAAAGCAAATTCCTATCAAGAAATCCAAAACGGCTTCGCCCAAGTCATAGAGAGCTTTCACGAATCCCCATTGAAGAAGGAAGAATTTGACTTAGGAAAAAGTTTGGTGCTCGACGAGTTCAACGCGATACGCAAAGATTCCCTGAAGCTCGCCAACAAATTAGCCGAATACAGTGCAGCCGCAGATTGGAGGTTATTCTATCTGCACATAAATTTGCTGACGAAGATCTCCCTCAGCCAAGTGCAGGCCGCCGCCATCAAGTATCACCAAGTGACGAATCGAACCATTGCAAAAATGTTTCAAACTGAACATACAGCGCTTGTTCATATACCTAAAGCGAGCGATATCCGAGTCCAGCTAAACAGCATTCAAGCGGGTGAAAAAATCGAATTTGAGCCAGCGACAAGCACCGATTTCGAACTTCTGCAAAAAGACATCGAATACCTTAACTTGGACCATGGCATCAAGATCACCCTGCTTCCAAGCAAAACGCGAGATCAAAAATTGAGAATCTCAGTTAGAATAAATTTCGGTAATGAACAGTCTCTGCAAAACAAGAGTGGGCAAGCCCCTTGCGGAGAATGCTATATCCCAAATTTCGATGCTTATGAAGCAAGGAAATTTAAAGAGAGCCTACCTAGCTACACCTATCATCGAAGTGGGACCGAGACCTATGCAAGCTTTTCTGTAGAAGCGAAAGGAAAGATCAATCACCTCTCCCAATTTTTAAAGCTAGCAGCATCCTATTTTGAAGCGCCGAGCATTAATCCTTTGGCCATCGAACAATACAAGAAAAGCAGGCTGAATGAGCTAAATAAATTCAAAGCCGATCCGGAACGGGTTGCACTCAATACCGCTGCCAAGTTTTTTGATCCCACATCAACAAGTCATATTTTGCACGTATGGAATTTCGATGAGCTAATTCAACAATTGGAACAATTGAACGAGAAAAATGCTAAAGCGTTTTATCAACAATTTTATGGTCCACAAAGTGCCAATGTCGTCGTGGTTGGCGACTTCGACCCCAAAGTCATGAGGCAAGAACTCAAGTTATTGTTTGATGGTTGGCAAGCTGCTTCGCCGTATAAACGAATACCTAGTCAGTCCAAACCAGCGCAAGCGATCGATCAAACTATACAAATTGATAGCAGCCAAAACAGCTTCCTACTTGGCTATTATCCGATAGCACTGAATGACGAGGCAGCGGAATACCCTGGCCTGTTGGTCGCAAATTGGATTTTTGGAGGAGCACAGATTCAAAATCGTCTGATGTCTCGCATCAGGTTTCAAGAAGGTTTGAGTTACGCCATTGGATCACAGCTTGAAGGCGCAGAAATAGACAAGAGCACACGCTGGCTTATTTATGCCAATTGCGCACCGAAAAATCTACTCTCAGTCAAACAATTACTGAAGGATGAATTGGCAAAAGCCGCACAGTTTGGATTCACACAGAGGGAACTTGATGATGCGAAAAAATCTTTATCAGCTGCTTTGGACATGCAGACTCTGGATATCGCGGACTTAGGGGAAAAATTATTGCACTACCAAGTCATCGGACGGACACTCAACTACGATATTCAGTTGAGAAAAAAGATCGAATCTCTCACGCTAGAGGAGCTAAACGCAGCGTTCAAAAAACATATCGATCCACAAAAATTTGCGTACTTTAGCGCCGGCAACTTCAAATAAATTACACCGAATTTCCTTTCGTGGAAGAAATCCCAGCTATCGTCTAGCGGTCTGACTGGGATTCTCTTAAAAATTTTCAATTACAAATACAACATGCGCTGCCGTTCTTCGTCAGAAGGTTCGATGTCATGGGCTTCGTAATAAGCGAAGATGGCATCGACCACATTCGCTGGTTCGTCGATCAATTGCACCAAATTCAGATCATTGGCTTCGATTAAGCCGGAATTCGCCATTTGTTCCTTGATCCAGTCGAGGAAGCCTTGCCAAAAACTGGTGCCGACCAAAATCACAGGGATGCGTTTAGTCTTCCCTGTTTGCATTAAGGTTAGCACTTCCATTAATTCATCCATGGTGCCGAAGCCGCCTGGGAAGATCACATAAGCGTCGGCGTATTTGACGAAGGAGACTTTGCGCGCAAAGAAATGGCGGAAGTTAAGAGAAATGTTTTGCCAAGGATTAGTTTTCTGTTCGTGTGGTAATTCTATATTCAAGCCTACCGAGGCGGATGCGCCTTCAAAAGCACCTTTATTGGCCGCTTCCATGATGCCTGGGCCACCACCCGAAATCACCGCAAAACCCTCATCCGATAAGCGTTTGGCGACATCGATACAGGCCTGATAGTAAGGATTGTCGGGCTTGATACGCGCAGAACCAAAGATCGTCACAGCAGGACCTAAAGCTGACAGACGTTCGGTAGATTCGATAAACTCTGCCATAATCGTGAACATATGCCATGATTCGCGCGCTTTTAAGGCGGTAGCCTTATCTTTATCGGCGATCTGGCGCAATTTTAATATTCGTTTACCGCTGTCATTCATTCCCACATTCCTTATGCAAAACACTCTGTTATTAGTCGACGGCTCTAGCTATTTATACCGCGCTTTCCATGCCCTACCCGATCTGCGTAATATGCGAGGCGAGCCGACTGGTGCGATTCACGGCATGGTCAATATGATGCGCCGCCTACGTCAAGATTATCCTGCAGCTTACATGGCTTGCGTGTTTGATGCCAAGGGCAAGACCTTCCGCGACGACTTATACCCAGAATATAAAGCACAGCGCGCGCCAATGCCAGATGATTTACGTTTGCAGATTGAGCCTATTCATCAAGCGGTGGCCGCCATGGGCTGGCCAATTTTGATGGTCGAAGGCGTAGAAGCCGACGATGTGATCGGCACCTTGGCAGTGGAAGCCACTGCGCGCGGCATGAATACCATCATCTCCACGGGTGATAAAGATCTGGCGCAATTAGTGAATGCCAATGTCACCTTGATTAACACCATGAGCAATGAGAAGCTCGATGAAGCCGGTGTCTTGGCGAAATTTGGCGTGCCACCGAATCGCATCATCGACTACTTAACCTTGATTGGCGACACCGTCGATAACGTACCTGGCGTGACCAAGTGCGGTCCCAAAACGGCCGTGAAATGGTTGACCGAGTATGACAGTTTAGAAGGAGTGATCGCCAGCGCCGATAAGATCAAAGGTGTGGTCGGTGACAACTTACGTGCTGCCTTAGATTGGCTACCACAAGGTCGTGTCCTCATCACTGTAAAAACCGACTGCGATCTCGCTGGTCATCATATTTCAATTGATGAATCGCTCAAGAGCAAACCCGAAGACCGCGATGCGATGATCGCTTTCTTGCAACACCAAGGCTTCAAGAGCTTGCTACGCGAGTTCGGCGTTGATCCGGTTAACACTTCCGCAAGTAGTTCAAGCGCTGCTAAAGCATCACCCGCACAAGGAGGTTTGTTTGGCGACGACGGCAGCCCAGCACCAACATCCAATGAGCCGGTAGCGATCCCAGCACCACCAGCAATCACTGAATACGAAACGATTTTGACCGAGGCTCAGCTTGAAGCTTGGCTGACAAAAATTAATCAAGCAGCACTCACTTCCGTCGATACGGAAACCACATCTTTAGAACCGATGACAGCGCAAATGGTTGGCATCTCGCTGTGTTGCGAAGCCGGCATCGCCGCTTATATTCCGCTGGCACATAATTACCCTGGCGCACCGGAGCAATTAAGTCGTGACTTCGTGCTCAGTAAAATGAAGGCGTGGTTGGAAGATGAGAGCAAAGCCAAGGTCGGCCAAAATCTCAAATACGATACGCATATTTTTGCCAACCACGGCGTGCAGTTACGCGGAATTTTGCACGACACGCTCTTGCAGTCGTACGTCTTCGAATCACACAAGTCGCACGATATGGACAGCCTTGCGATGCGACACTTAGCACGCAAAACCATTAGCTTTGAAGAAGTGTGTGGCAAAGGCGCCTCTCAAATTGGCTTCGATCAAGTCGATATCGAACGCGCTACTGCTTATGCAGCTGAAGACGCCGACATCACTTTGCAACTACATCAAGCGATGTGGCCGCAAGTCGAACCCTACGCCAAGCTGCGCTACATCTACGACAAGATCGAATTACCGACTTCGGTGGTCTTACAGAAAATTGAACGCAATGGCGTTTTGATTAACCGCGACCTACTCGCCACGCAATCGAACGAAATCGGTAATCGCCTGTTAGAGCTGGAACAAAAAGCCTATGAACT
>CANHZI010000104.1 GCA_947464955.1 Oxalobacteraceae bacterium | reverse complement strand
ATTAGTATCTATTCAAAAAAACCAAGGAGACACACATGAAAGCGCCAACTCAATTAAATAAAATGACGATAGCTGTCGCAGTCGCGATGGCATCTTTTTCCGCGTTTGCCCAAGACGCGGCCCCCGCAGCTCAAGCAGCTGCAGATAAAAACGGTTTGAATTTAGATACCGTCGTGATTACAGGTTCACCCATCGGCAAATCCAAAATGAAGGCCAGCGTGGCGGTCAGTACGCTTGAAGCCGATCAAATTATGCAAGCCTCGCCAACCAATGCGGCCGAGATCTTGCGCTCAGTTCCAGGTGTTCGTGCAGAATCTTCCGGGGGGGAGGGGAACGCGAACTTGACTGTACGTGGCGTGCCAATTTCAGCAGGTGGTGCACGTTACGTACAGTTTCAGGAAGACGGATTACCAGTCTTGCTATTCGGTGACGTGGCATTCGTGACGCCAGATATGTATATTCGTGCTGACGGCGGTTTGAGTCATTTGGAAGTGGTGCGCGGTGGCTCTGCTTCGACACTCGCGACCAACGCGCCAGGCGGCATCATCAACTTCATCACGCGTAGTGGTAAAGAGAAGGGTGGCAGCATCGGCATTACTAAAGGCTTGGACTTCAATCAAACACGCTACGACTTTGACTACGGCGCAGCCATTTCCGAAAAAACACGTATGTTTATCGGCGGCTTCTATCGCACTGGCGATAGCTCGCGCCCAGGCGGTGTGACGGCAGAAGATGGCGGTCAATTGCGCGCCAATATCACGCGCGAACTCGATAATGGTTATGTGCGTTTGAGCTTTAAACATCTCGACGACAAAACACCAATGAATATGCCTGTTCCAGTCAAAACAGTGAATGGCACGATTTCTGAAATGGCGGGCATCGATCCACGTAAGGCAAGCTTCTATTCTCCATACTGGGTCAAAGACATCGTGCTCGATAAGAACAATAATCGTGTCGCAACAAATATTAACGATGGCCTGCATGTCACGAATAATGCATTCGGTGCAGAGGCCTCTTTGAATCTGGGTGGCGGTTGGGTGCTCGATGAAAAATTCCGTAAGTCGACCAATACCGGCCGTTTCATCTCTATCTTCCCCGCTGATAATGGCAATGCGCAGAAGAACATGACTTACGCAACAGGCCCTAATGCAGGTAAAGCCTACACCGGCGCTGCTTTCACAGCGGCTGTGTTTAATACGTCGATTGATGATGCTGGTAGCACGGTCAATGATTTGCGTGTATCAAACGCGTTCAACACCGCAGATGGCAAATTCACCGTGACAGGTGGTTTATTCACTTCATTGCAAAACGTTGCACTGACATGGAACTTCAACCATTATTTATTGCAAGCGACAGGGGATAAACCTGCCTTGTTAAATTCAGCTGGCACCATCGCTGGTTCACCAGGCTTGTTGGCGCAAGGTACGGATGTCTGGGGTGGATGTTGCAATCGCGCAATCGATGCCCAATACAAAACAACTTCACCCTACGCTGCGTTCGGTTTTGAATCTGGCCCATTGAATATCGATGCGAGCATTCGCCGTGATGAGCAAGATGCGAGCGGCACTTACAATCAAGCGGTTCGTCAAAACTATAGCCAAGCGAATGTGAAGACGATCGATTACTCCGTCAATCACACGTCTTATTCTGTCGGTGCTAACTATTCCATCGATAAAAATCTAGCGGTGTTTGCACGTGCTAGTGACGGTATCGCCTTCAATGCGGATCGCATCATGTTCGGTAACCCATTGGATGGCACAACACCAATTAGTACTAATATCGTCAAGCAAACTGAGGCGGGTGTGAAATGGAAGAGCGGTGATTTGAGCAGCTTTGTGACCCTGTTCCAAGCAAAAACAGACGAATCGAACTTCGAAGCGACTACGCAAAAATTCACAGCGAATTCTTACGACGCAAAAGGTGTGGAGGTGGAAGCTAGTTATCGCCTCGGCGACTTCCGTTTAAACGGTGGCCTGACGCTCACCAATGCCACGATTGTCGGCGCCAATGATAAGTCCATCATTGGTAAGACACCGCGCCGTCAAGCCCGCACGGTGTATCAATTGACACCAACTTACACGATGGGCGATATCGTGTTGGGTGCAAGCTTGATTGGTACGAGCAAAGCTTGGGGTGATGATGGCAATACTTTGACATTGCCTAGCTTTAATGTGGTGAATGCCTTCATCAACTATCAAGTGAACGACAAAGTGAAAGTGTCCTTAAACGCGAATAACTTGTTCAATCAAATTGGTTACACGGAAGTGGAAGGCGATGGCCATGCTGCACGTTCCATCAATGGCCGCACTATTCGCGCGACGCTGACTTATTCGTTTTAATTTTACTCGTTCTAATTTATTCGTTCTAATTTGATGCGACTTGAGATTTCAAGTCGCAATAGATTCCCCGCTGATCTTCGACCTTAGTGGAGCTTGGCGGGTAAACGTAAGACGAAAAAGACTCTAGCTCCAGTGGCCCTGTGGAGCGAAACTCACCACGGATGTGTTGTGGTTTGCCCCACAGGTTTTTTTTACACACTGAGTCGTATGCATTAACCCAAAAACAAAACCTGTATTTCCATGAATTTTGATTCTCACTTACACGCGTTTGATCCTCTACGTCGCGCTCAGTTGCAGCAGCGAATGGAGGAGCATTGGCCGCAGTTGGATGCGTGTTTGCAGCGCTTGTATGGATCGCAAATCGAATACAGCGCTTTCATCGACACCTTAATGCAGGCGATATTGCATGCATCTCTGGAGCGAAGTAAAGAATTATTGCAGTTAGATACGCGTCGTATGCAGCAAGCAGAATGGTTCTGTTCGGAGCAGATGTTGGGATACTGTGCCTATGTCGATCGCTTTGCTGGCAATTTGCAAGGTGTCGAGCAACGAATTCCGCATCTTCAAGATTTGGGTGTCAGCTACCTACATCTTTTGCCTTTTCTAAAAGCGCGTAAGGGTGAGAATGATGGTGGATTTGCGGTCGCCAGTTTCGAAGAAATTCAAGCCGAGCTCGGCGATCTCAATGATTTAAACAATCTCACGCGCAGCTTACGTGCGGCCGGCATTTCTCTGTGTTCGGATCTCGTGCTTAATCACGTGGCGGACGATCACCCTTGGGCTCTTGCTGCCAAAGAAGAAGATCCCTACTATCAAGCTTTCTTCCATACCTTTGCAGATCGCGCTTTACCTGATCAGTTTGAACAAACGGTGGGCCAAATTTTCCCACAGGCTGCACCTGGTAATTTTACTTTTGATGCGAGCTTGCAAAAATGGGTGTGGACGACTTTTTATCCATTTCAATGGGATTTGAATTACGCCAATCCTCAGGTTTTCTTGCAAATGGTAAAGGCACTGCTGAAGTTGGCAAACTGGGGCATCGAAGTGTTTCGTCTCGATTCCACGGCCTTCTTGTGGAAGCGCTTGGGCACCAATTGCATGAACCAAGCTGAGGCGCATTGGATCTTGCAGGCCTTGCGCAGCATAGTGCAAATCGCCGCTCCCGCAGTGGTGTTGAAAGCCGAGGCGATTGTAGCGACGGCCGATCTCCCGGCCTACTTAGGCGATCAAGAGAAACAAATTAAAGAATGCCAAATTGCATATCACAGCAGTCTAATGGCTGCCGCTTGGATGGCCTTGGCTGAACAACAAACAGATGTCTTGCAATGCGTGATCGAACGCACGCCGAGATTGCCTAGACAAGCGACTTGGCTGACCTATGTGCGCTGCCATGATGATATTGGCTGGAACGTCCTGCGTGCAGAGGTAGCAGCCGTCAGTGAATCGGCCTCCATCGCCCAGCAACGCTTACAAGCGGTGTCGAGTTTCTATTCAGAGCAAGGCGAAGGATTTGCAGATGGATTGCGTTTTCAAGCGAGCGACCCATCTGCCGTGCATGGCACGGTAGGAATGGCAGCGTCGTTGTGTGGCGTTCGAGGAAGAGCGATGGCATCGAATCAAATGGCGGTGCGTCGTATGTTGTTGATGTATGCGCTGGCCATGAGCTTTGGAGGTATGCCCTTGCTGTATATGGGGGATGAGCTCGCGCAAACCAACGACAGCTCATACCTTGATGATATTGATCGCAGCCATGACGGGCGTTGGTTGCAACGACCTATGTTTGATGAAGTGGCGATGAATCAAGTGCATCACGCCGATCAAGCCAGTCTTGCCTATGTCGTCTATTCTGGTCTGCAGAGATTATTAGAAAAACGTCGACAATTGCCTGCTTTTTCTGCACAAGTTCCGTCCCGTTTAATTCGGCTGCCGCAATCTTCCGTACTTGCTTTTGTACGTGGTGAGCTTGAGGGTGGAACGAACTCTCAATATATGCCTGTGCTCTGCCTATTTAATTTTTCCGAGCTTGAGGTGGTTTTGGATCAGGCCCAGTTGCGCGAGGCGATGAAGATGAGTTTGGGTCTTGGTGCCGATTTGGTGCTGCAAAAAGGCTGCAGTAGTTGTGGTGTGGATGGCGATGTGCAGTTTAACGCAGGGAGTGATGATCGTATTGTACTGGCAGCGTATGCGGCATTGTGGATTTCTTAAACCAAGTGCTAGTATCGAGTACACAAGATAGTTTTCATATCCACTCCAGAACAATACAGCGAGCAAGAGCGCACCAATTTTGAAATGATCCCAACATGAGCCAAGAATCGACTGCCCTGAGTCTTCCCCGTTTTAATCTGATTGTATTCGGTGAAGCATTGATTGATGACTTTCCTAACGAGAGTGTGGTTGGTGGTGCGCCATTCAATGTGGCCAGAAGCCTCGCACAGTTGGGTGCGCAGCCTTTGATGTTGACACGTATAGGAGATGATCAACATGGAAGCCTAATTCAAGCGGAATTCGCACGGACAGAATTGTCGCCCATCGGCTTGCAAATTGATTCGCAGTACGCAAGTGGGCGTGTCGCCGTGCATATGGAGCAGGGCGGGGATGCGAGTCATCACCGTTTCGAAATCTTAGCCAATCAAGCCTACGATTTCATCGATGCTAAGCCAATTTTGCAATTGGTGCAGCGTCAGTTTCCAGAAGATGCGCCAGACTTAATTTACTTTGGTTCGATGATTCAATGCGCCGTAGCGTCACGCGAAGCTTTATTTGCTTTGTTGGAAGCCGAGTGCTGTGAGGGCGCAAGCAAGTTCCTAGATTTGAACTTACGTGATGGGCAAGCCAGTATTGAAACGATACAAGCATCATTAAATTATGCAGACATCGTCAAGCTAAATGAGGATGAATTACGCTTTGTCGTTCAGCATGCTTTGGATGCACCCTATACAGCTGAGATTTCATTAGGCCTTGAAAGCCTGCGCGGTGCTTGCCAGGCTCTGATGCAGCAATACATGATGCAAGCGGTGATTGTGACCTTAGGTGAACAAGGTTATTTCTATTTCGACGCTGATCAACAAGTGCTTACAAGCTTGGGTCGCGCAATGCCCAAGATGCCACAGGACTGGGTGCTGCGCGATACGGTTGGTGCTGGCGATGCTTTTAGTGCTTGTTTCATTCGTGGCTGGCAGCAAAACCAAGATTTGCAGACGGTGCTGGATCGCGCTAATCAATTTGCGCGCGCGGTGTGCGGTGTGCGTGGTGCAGTCGCGCCAGATTTGAACTTTTATGCGCCATGGCGAGCCTGAACAAAAACTAAATGTGCGTAAGTTGCTTTAAGCTCAAGAGTAATTAACCGCAAAAGAAATGCCAAGAAAATTATCGGAGACACTATGCATATCAGTAAACCCCATCTGAGCTTTTGGCAGATCGTGAACATGAATTTCGGATTTTTCGGAATTCAATTTAGTTTCGGCCTGCAACAAAGTAGCATGAGCCCGATTTATAGTTATCTTGGTGCGGATGAAGCGAGCCTGCCTTACCTGTGGTTGGCGGGGCCGGTGACGGGCTTAATCGTACAACCTATCATCGGTGCCATGAGTGATAAGACCGTCAGTCGTTGGGGGCGCCGCACACCTTACTTTTTGATCGGCGCTTTGCTGTGTAGTTTGGGTTTGTTGGCGATGCCGTTTAGTCCAACGCTCTGGATGGCAGCAAGTTTGTTGTGGATTTTGGATGCAGCGAATAACGTGACGATGGAACCGTACCGCGCTTACGTCAGCGACAGACTTGATTCCTCGCAGCATTCACTGGGCTTTTTGACGCAGAGTGCGTTCACAGGCCTTGGGCAAACCTTGGCCTATCTCACGCCCTCCTTGTTGGTGATGCTAGGGATGAATAAAGATGCGGTGAACGAGAATCATATTCCCCATATTGTGATTGCGGCGTTCTTGATTGGTGCAGTTTTCTCTCTTGGTTCGGTATTGTGGTCATTGAAGACCACGCCTGAGATCCCGCTCACCGCAGAGGAAGTTGCCGTGATCCGCTCGCAACCCAATAATGCCTTCAGTACGCTGCAGGATATTTGGCAGGCGATCAAAGAAATGCCATCAACCATGAAGCAGCTGGCTGTGATGAAGCTATTTCAATGGTATGCCTTGTTCTGCTATTGGCAGTACATCATGTTGTCTTTGGCGAAAACAGTGTTTGATACCACTGATCCTGCTTCGACGGGTTTTCGTGATGCGGGTTTGCTCAATGGCCAACTAGGTGCTTTCTATAACTTTATCGCCTTCCTTGCTGCTTTCGCCCTAGTGCCATTTGCCCAGCGATTTGGTCCGAAATTGGTGCATGCCTTTTGCCTGAATGCGGCCGGTATTGGTTTGATGGTTATTCCTTCGATACAGCAAAGCGCGTATTTATTCATACCGATGTTCGGCATGGGCCTAGCTTGGGCCAGTATTATGGGCAACCCTTACATTATGCTGGCAGGTTGCATTCCCAAAGAGCGTACGGGCGTCTACATGGGCATTTTTAATATGTTTATTGTGATTCCCATGATTATTCAAATTTTCACCTTGCCATTGATATACCGCAGTGTGCTTGATGCGAATCCGCAAAACGTCATTCGTTTGGCTGGCGTGTTGTTGGTGTGTGCTGCGATTAGTGTATGTTTCGTGAGAACCGCAGCAAAACCTTCCAATTGAGGTGAGCTTCATAGCGCGTAATGTGCTGTGAATGCAGGTCCTTGTTCGATTCTCGATATCGATCTCGCTTTTTGAGCATTCGCTAGCGCTTCGAGTAAAATACAGGCTTTCGTCAGATATGCTGAAAAAATGGTGAATCTGACATGCACTGTTGTTCTCTCTAGGCTCTTGAATTCATGAAATCTGCAGCACCCCAAGACAAGCACGAAGTTCGTCCCGGTCAATCTATTGAGTTGCTCAAAGAGCTCCATATCTTGACGCGTGATGGCAAGATGAACCAAGACAGCCGTCGTAAGCTCAAGCAGGTATATCACCTTTATCAATTTATCGAACCCCTCATGCAGCAAGTGCTAGAGGCGAAGTCTGCGGTTAGTTTGGTCGACCATGGTGCAGGGAAATCTTATCTCGGTTTTATTCTTTACGATTTATTCTTCAAACCGCTGTTGAATGACAGTGCCGCAAGCGATGTTGCACGCTCGTCCAAGATTTACGGCATTGAGACTAGAGATGAACTCGTCGCACGCTCACGCGAATTGGCACAGCGTTTGCAATTCCCCGGCATGGAATTTTTGAATTTGTCGGTTGCTGAGTCGACTACCTCGCAAGCCTTGCCCGAGCAGATTGATATTGTGACGGCGCTGCACGCCTGCAATACCGCCACCGATGATGCGATTGAATTCGCCTTGAAGAAAAAGGCGCGCTTCATGGTGTTGGTGCCTTGTTGTCAGGCAGAAGTGGCGGCAGAGTTGCGTAAATCTAAGGGCGACGCTGTACGCAATAATCCTTTATCGGAATTGTGGCGTCATCCTATACACACACGTGAGTTCGGCAGCCAGATCACCAATGTCTTGCGTTGCCTGCAGTTGGAATCCCATGGATACCAAGTGCGCGTGACGGAACTGGTGGGTTGGGAACATTCAATGAAGAACGAACTGATCGTGGCCGAATATAAAGGCGGCAAGAGCAATAAAGCCGCACAACGTCTGTCTGAAATCCTCAACACCACGGGTTTGCAATCGCTAGAAAGACGTTTCTTTACCGCCTAAGTATCATCTTGGGCAGGTCTCAGGTTCATTTCAATTTGAGCCTTTTTTCTGTGCCGTCATCGCGCGGTAACAGAAAATGATTAATATGATTTAGTTAATTCGGTGAGCTGAACGTGGCGCATGTGCAAAAGTTTGCCCATGCCTGCATTCGCATACGCTATGATGACTTTCATCACATATTGATCAAAGGACGGCGAATATGTTCGCAGCGGTAGATTTAGGTTCGAATAGTTTTCGACTGCATATAGGAAGTTTTGATGGTAGTGCGATTCGTGTCATCAAAAGTGCGCGCGACCCGATCCGTCTCGGCGCTGGCTTAGATGCGCAAGGCAATCTTACACCCGAAGCCATCGATAGAGCCTTAGCCTGTTTGTCGCGTTTCAAAGAGCTGCTCGATAGTTATAAAGATATCGAAGTACGCTGTGTCGCGACCAACACCATTCGTATTGCTAAGAATACCGCCGCATTTCTGCCGCGAGCCGAGGCCGCTTTAGGTCGCCCGATTGAGGTAATCTCGGGCGAAGAGGAGGGGCGCTTGATTTACATGGGCGTGTCAAATACCTTGGCGATTCCAGCCGAACGGCGCTTGGTGATCGATATTGGCGGCGGCTCAACCGAAATCATTTTGGGGCGAGGTCACGAGATCGCCAAAGTTGAATCCTTTGGAATGGGGACGGTAAAGCACAGTTCGGCCTTCTTTCCCGATGGCGTGATTACGGCAGCTGGTTTTGATGCGGCAGTCGTCTCGGTACGCTCCTTATTGGAGGACGCGACACCAGCCTTCCAACCTGAATATTGGCGCAACGCCTACGGCTCCTCAGGCACAGTGCGCGCGATTTCTGATGCGCTTCTCAAAAATGGTTTCGGTGATGCCGAGGTCAGTTTGCCAAAGTTGTTGGCCTTGCGCGATTACTGTATCAACAAAGGACGCATCGATGCCTTGAACCTCGCTGGCATCAAGCCTGAACGTGTGGCGATGGTGATTGGCGGTTTATCGATTTTGATTGGCCTTTTTCAAGAGTTAAATATCACCGTCTTGCATCCTATTGAAGCTGGTTTGCGTATGGGCGTGATGTGGGACTTGCACTTGCGTTCGACCAAGCGCGATCGTCGAGATCAAGCTGTGCATGATTTTCTTGATGTCTTCCGTGCAGATGTGATTCGAGCCAAGTCAGTGGCTGAAATCGCAAAATCTATTTTTGAGCAATTAAAGCCCAGTAACGAACAGTTGACCCGCTATGTGTATTGGAGCGCCTTAATGCACGAGGTGGGAATGACAGTATCGCATACGGGCTACCACAAGCACGGCAGTTATCTTGTCGAGAACGGTGATATTGCGGGCTTCACGACGCGTGAGCAAAAGCTCATGAGTCGTTTGGTTTTGAGCCAGAAGGGAAATTTGCGCAAGCTAGGCGAGAATTTATCTGATAGCGATTTTGCTAAAGCAGTCCTCTCGCTGCGCTTGGCGGTGACCTTCATGCATTCGCGTATTCAGTTGGATTTTGCTGATTTCCGTTTGAAGATGAAGAGCAAGATCGAGCTTGAAATCAAACAGTCATGGGTCAATCTTCATCCTACGGTGGCATATTGGCTGCAAAAAGAGATCGAATGTTGGCGTGAAATTGGCGTCGAGTTTGTGGTCAAGGCTTATGCGTGAAATGCGTCCTTGTTAAATGGTATAAATCGTTTATACTGTTTCTGTAGTTAAGATATTTTTCATATTTCTGGATTTAGGAACAGGAGCAAGAATGGTTACCGCAGCGAAGAAGAAAGTAAGCCCAAAATCAAAAGTTTCAGTCGTACCAGCTAAAGTCATTGCGACGGCAGCAAAGTTGGCCCCTGTTAAGGCGGCGGTGAAGGCTGAGGTGAAGGCCGCGGAAAAGCCCGCTAAAGCAAGTGCTAAACCTACCGCCACTGCTAAGGCGACTGCGAAGAAGGAAGCTCCTAAGCCAGCCACTCCTGTTGCAAAACAAGCGAAGGCGAAGCCAGCGACCAAAGTGGCAGCTAAGCCAGCAACCAAAGTGGCAGCTAAGTCAGCGAATAAATTAACCGATAAGTCTAAAGCGCCGGTGGCGAAAGTCGAAAAGCTCAAAAAGCCAAAATTGGTGCGCGACAGCTTTACCATGCCTGAAGCGGAATACGCTGTCCTTGGTGATGTGAAAAAAGCTTGTTTGGCGGCTGGCGTCGAAGTGAAAAAGAGTCAGTTGCTGCGTATTGGCCTAGAACTATTGAAGAAGACAGAGATGGCGCAGTTAAAAACCATGATCGCTGCATTGCCAGCTTTGAAAGCGGGGCGCCCGAAATTGGTGAAGTAAATTTGGGTAAGAATGTTGTGTGTTCAATTCATAGGCTACTGGTTAGTTTATAAGCGAACCCAAAGACAGTGTTTCGAAGCCACGACTTTGTCGTGGCTTTTTTATTTGGGTATCGCGTTGAGTGGCTGAGACTTGTGCTCAATTATGCCCAATCCTCACAATCAAATGATCATAATTGCAACTGGTATTATCACTTGTTGTGATTAATGCATGGAATTTGTCTTGTTTGAAGCGACAGATCACTGTTTTCTACGGATTTCTGGCTTAAATCATGTGCTCATTCACAAAAATACTCGCCGCAACGAAAGCGCTTTGGTTTTTTTGCTGCCAGAAAAATCTAAAGCGCTTTGAGTTTTTTTTGAAAAAAAATGCAAAGCGCTTTGAATTTTGTCGTAAAAACTTGATAATAAAATCGACGTTATGTAGTTTGACTACATTTAAAAAAATGTGAATTCTGTGGTTTTCCAGCCACGCTCTATCAAATTGCTCTAGAGGAGAGGCTGATTTTGTCGCAGTTATTCGAATTATTTATGGTTGACATGCGATTTAGTTTTGGTACAAACTAGCTTCAAGAATTTAATTGGAAAAGAAAAGTGCCAAGTCGAATTCGGTTGCAATAAGAAGTCGCAGTAGTTTTAGAAATCCTCCCCCCCCCCAATTGGAATTTGAGCCTCACAAAAATTATTTGGAGATTTGTATGGAACAGAAAAGCCGTCAGCAACAACAGGTATCAAGCCTGAACCGTGCTGTATTGAAAATGACCCCAATCGCAGCCGGTTGTGCTGTGATGCTTGCATTGAGCTCTGGCAATGTTTACGCGCAACAAGCGGAAGCACCGAAAGCTGCTGCGCAAGAGCAAGCAACTGAAACGATTGTTGTGACAGGTATTCGTCGTGGTATCGAAGCGGCGATTTCTTTGAAGAAAAATTCAACTTCCATCGTCGAAGCGATCTCCGCTGAAGATATCGGTAAGTTGCCAGATTCTAGCGTGGCAGAATCTATCTCCCGTTTGCCAGGTGTAACTGCTCAACGTAGCCGTTCTTCAGGTAAGTCTGCTGACATCAGCATCCGTGGTTTGTCCCCATCTTTCAACGGTTCCTTGTTGAATGGCCGTGAGCAAGCATCTACAGGCAATGCGCGTGCACCAGAATTCGATCTGTTCCCAGCGGAATTGATGGGTTCTGTATTGATCTACAAAACACCAGATGCTTCTTTGGTTGGCCAAGGCTTGGCAGCAACGATTGACTTGAATACTTTGAAGCCTTTGGACTTCGGTAAGCAAGTCATCTCTGCAGCGTATCGCAAACAACGCACTGGCGTTAAAACAGCATCCGAAGGCTCTGGCGATCGTTACTCTTTCTCTTACGTAGACCAATTCGCAGATCGTACTATCGGTTTGGCGTTGGGCTTTACTAAGTTCAAAGAAGACGGCGGCGCGCAACAACGCTTCAATACTTGGGGTGGTTGGAGCCCTGAAGTAGACTACCAAGGTAAGAAAGTCAAAACAATCGGTGGTTTCGGTGCGGATACTGAAACAAGCAAGAGCGATCGTGACGGTGCATCTGTTAGTTTGCAATTTAAGCCAAACAAAGATTTCAAATCAACTGTGGATTTCTTCTACTCTGCTGGTAGCAATAGCTTGAAGAAAACTGGTTTGGAAGGCGCGATTGCTGGTTCTGCTGGTGGTTACGATCCTGATGGCGTATTGTCCAATGCGACTATCGTAGGCGGTGTTGCAACCGCAGGTACATTCAGCAACTACAAAGGTGTAGTGCGTAATCACAAAGAATCTGCAAAAGATAAATTCACATCACTCGGCTGGAATACGGATTTCAAAGTCGATGATTGGAAATTCAATACAGATTTGGCTTACTCCAAAGCGCGAAAAGATGCATCTCGTTATGAAACAACAGCAGGTCAGCCAGGTAATGCGGCTAGCTTGGGTTCTATCAGCTACACAGGTTTCAATGGCGGTAACTTCAATGACGTGAAATACACGACATCTTTGAACTATGGCGATCGTAACGTTGCTTTCTTGACTGACGTTAACGGCTGGGGTGGTGGTGTAAATTCTCCACAAGCTGGTTATGTTGCATTGCCAACCGTGGACGATAAAGTGACAAGCTTGCGTTTGTCTGGTAGCCGCGAAGTGAGCTGGGGCCCAATCGTTAATGCACGTTTCGGTTTGAACTACAACGATCGTGAAAAAATTCGTGCTGGCCAAGAAGGTCGTTTGGTTGTGAAAGGTGCAAATGGCTATGCAACAGCGACAGTGCCAGGTTCTGCTGTAGGTACAGCGGGTACAACAGGTTTGCCTATCGTTTCTTTCGATCCAGAAGGTTCTTTGGGTCCGATTTACAACTTGGCACAATGGGTTGATGCTTCTGTATTGGCAAAAGACTGGTCAGTACGTGAGAAAGTGACGACAGTGTACGCAATGGGTGACCTCGACGGTGATTTGAGCGGTATCCCTTACCGTGGTAACGTCGGTGTTCAATTCGTCAATACTGATCAATACTCCACAGGTAACCAAGTTGATTTGGCGTTCTGTACAGGTATTACAGCTGCAACATGCCCATCTCGTGTAGTTGGCGCAGGCACGAAATATTCAAATGTATTGCCAAGCACGAACGTATCTTTCGAATTGGGTAATGAGCAGTTCATTCGCTTAGGTTTGGCGAAAGTATTGTCACGTGCAAACATGGATGACATGCGTGCAAGCCAACAATTTGGTGTGACAACACAAGGCAATAACCCAATCTTGACAGGTAGCGGCGGTAACCCAAATCTGAAACCATTCATGGCAAAAGCTTTGGACTTGTCCTATGAAAAATATTTCGGTAACAAAGGTTATTTCAGCTTCGCTGGATTCTACAAATCGCTCGATACTTACATCTATCGTTCACCAACAACTTTTGACTACAAACCATTTGTCAGTGCAAATACACCATTGCCTTTGACTGGTGCGTATAAAGGTTCCACAGTTGGTTTGTTGACTGCACCACGTAACGGTGAAGGCGGCAAGATCTCTGGCTTCGAAATGTCATTGAACATTCCGTTGAACATGGTATCTGATTACCTCGATGGTTTCGGCGTGATGGTTAACCACTCTGACACCAATAGTAAGATCACTTTGCCAGGCTTCGGCTTTAGTAATGTAGCAGTATCTTCTGCCAACATTCCATTGCCAGGTTTGTCCAAGAAAGTATCGAACTTGCGTTTGTACTATGAAAAAGATGGCTTCCAATTTGCATGGGCTGCTCGTAAGCGCTCTGACTTCTTGGGTCAAGTCAGCGACTATCAAGACAATATGCAGTTGACGATGGTTAAAGGCGAAACACTGGTGGACTTGCAAGCATCTTACGAGTTCAAAACAGGTTACTTGAAAGGTTTGTCTTTGTTGATTCAAGCGAATAACTGGAATAACACACCATTCCAAGAATACAACACAGATCCTAACGTCATTACAAATAAAGTTACCTACGGTAGAACTTATTTGTTCGGCGCAAACTACAAGTTCTAATCTGAACCCGTATAAAACCCCTGCGCGGCATGGCAGGGGTTTTTTTTTACCCGCCGCATCAAAAGCGGCAGTGGGTGGGGGGGGTTGGCGTGGGGCCTGGTCGACTTTCGCTTGCATCGACTCTGTAGTTGAAGTTGTGCTTGTGTTTCTGTGAAGTGGGCTTCTATCCCAAGCCAAACCACGGTAGAGTATGTGCAGGTTTTCCGTCAATTCTTTTTGATAAGAGATTTTGTAATGAATAACGAAGCAAATCACAATGAAGCCATCAAGAACGTCGTGATTGTCGGCGGCGGTACTTCAGGCTGGATGACAGCGGCCGCATTGGCGACTGTCCTCAAAGGTAAATACCATATTCGCGTCGTCGAGTCTGATGAGATCGGTATTGTCGGTGTGGGTGAAGCAACGATTCCGATGATACAGCGCTATAACCAAATTCTCGGTATCGATGAAAACGAGTTTCTGCGTGAGACACAGGGTACTTTCAAGCTCGGCATTGAGTTCGTGAATTGGGGTCGCCTTGGCGATCGTTATATGCACGGCTTCGGTACCATCGGTCAAGAGATGTGGACTGTGCGTTTTGACCAGTACTGGCAGAAGTACAATCTGCAAGGCAAAGTGGCGAAGCTCGAAGAGTATTCCATTACGCGCATGGCTTCGAAGAAGAATAAGTTCATGCCTGCCGATTTGAGCGTGCCGAATTCGCCTTTGAACCAAATCGTGCATGCCTATCAATTTGATGCGAGTTTGTACGCCAAGTACTTACGTAAATTCTCTGAAGCGCGTGGAGTGGTGCGCACTGAAGGCAAAATTACCCAAGTCAAACAGCGCGAGAGCGATGGATTTATCGAGTCTGTCGTCTTGGAAAATGGTGAGCAAGTCGAGGGTGATTTGTTTATCGACTGTTCTGGCTTCCGTGGGCTGTTGATCGAGCAAACGCTGAAAACAGGCTATGAAGACTGGACCCATTATTTGCCATGCGATCGTGCCTTGGCCGTGCCATGCGAATCGGCGCCTGTGCTCACACCCTATACCCGATCAACCGCGCATAAAGCAGGTTGGCAATGGCGTATTCCGCTGCAACATCGTATTGGCAATGGCCACGTATTCTGCAGCCAGTTCACCAGCGAAGATGAAGCTGCAGCAACCTTGTTAGCGAACCTAGATGGCAAGCCTCTGGCTGATCCTCGCTTGATTAAATTTACGACCGGCATGCGTAAGCAAGCCTGGAATAAGAATGTCATTGCGATTGGTTTAGCAGGCGGCTTCTTAGAGCCATTAGAGTCCACCAGTATTCATCTAATTCAAACGGCGATTGCGCGCTTGATTAACTTCTTCCCGAATCGTAGCTTCAACGAGATTGATATCAAGGAATACAACCGCCAAAGCCGTTTCGAGTTTGAACGCATTCGCGACTTTGTGATCTTGCATTACAAGTTGAACCAGCGTGAAGACTCCGCCTTCTGGAAAAACTGCGCCGAGATGGCCGTGCCTGATAGCCTCACTCACAAGATGGAAATGTATCGTGCCAGCGGACGTTTGCTGCGCGTTGACGATGAGTTGTTCGCTGAGATTGGATGGTTGCAGGTACTCGAAGGACAAAATATGCCGGTCGAAGGCTATCACCCGCTGGTCGACTTGCAAACCGAAGAAGGCACTCTGGAATATTTAGAAAGCGTGCGTCAAGTCATCGCCAAGTGCGTTGATGTGATGCCTGACCATGCTGCTTATATTGCTAAACATTGTGCATCACCACGCATGTAAAATCTGATTACGATAGGACTCACGCAAAATAGACGCTGGCGTTGTTGTGTTCGCCTCGCCGTGCAGATGCACTGTCTTCGGCTCCACGCCTAGCCAGCGCAATTTTGTGTAAGTCCTAACTCACAACTTGGGAGCGGTGAACAATGAGTAATACAGAGATTTTTTTGCTGGCAATGCTGGTGATTTTTACTTTGCCGTATTTGATTTGGCGAGTAGGGCGTACCGACTATTACGCGCCTTTGGTGGTGGTGCAAATTATCACCGGTATTTTATTGGGGCCTGGTGTGCTGGGGAACGCGTTTCCCGAGGTATATAAGTTTGTATTCGCGCCGACGATTGTACATTCACTCAATGGTATCGCATGGTGGGCAGTGATGTTGTTCGTGATGATTGCAGGCGTTGAGCTCGATTTACGCAAAGCTTGGGAGCATAAGCGCGAAAGTAGCATCACGGCGGGATTAGCCTTATGCGTGCCGCTCATGTTCGGTTCTGTGGTTGCGATGGCGATGCTGTCGACGGACGGGTGGATGGGGAGCAAGGCATTACCTTGGCAATTTGTTCTCGGCATTGGCATGGCGTGCGCGGTGACTGCATTACCGATCTTGATCTTGCTGATGGAGAAGATGCAGATCCTGCGCGAACCAATGGGACAACGTATTTTGCGTTACGCCAGTGTTGACGATATTGCGATTTGGGGTGTCTTGGCATTAATCATGCTCGATTGGACACGTGTTGGAAGACAGGCGATTTTCTTGGTCTCGTTTGCGATTGTGGCCTACTTGTTCCGCCGTTTGATGCAAAGTTTGGCGGAAAGAGATCGCTGGTTTGTGTCGTTGATTTGGTTAGCGATTTGTGCCTTGGCGGCGGATTGGGCCGGTCTGCATTTCATGGTCGGTGCCTTTTTGGCGGGCGCGGTGATGGATGCCGAATGGTTTGATCAGGAAAAGATGGATGCTTTACGTCACCACGTGTTGCTAGTGATGATGCCGGTATTTTTCTTGAGTACGGGTTTGAAAACAAACTGGACCTTGGGTGGCGTTACCGTCTTTATTGCCGCTGCAGCCTTGTTAGCGGCGGCGATTAGTGGCAAATGGGT
>CANHZI010000103.1 GCA_947464955.1 Oxalobacteraceae bacterium | reverse complement strand
CGTATGCTTGGTGTCTCATGCCATAGGGCGAAAGTGTGTAAGGCTTTCGCCAAATCTTTGCATAGCGCATCATTCACTTCAACCGTCTCTTCGACATGTAGCGCTTTAATCTCCATCTCCGCCTGTTTGCGATGGGCTTTGGCATCGACGCGGCCAATTAATTTCCCGCGACGCAAAATCGGCAAAGTGAAGTAGCCGAATTTTCTTTTTGCCTCGGGGGTGTAGCACTCGAGGCGGTAATCGAAATCGAATAATTCGAGAGCGCGTTTTCTATCCCATACCACCGGGTCGAAAGGTGAAAGCAAGCAGGTGTGGCTGGCACGCAGCTTCCCCTGCCTCGCTCGCTCAATCAATGGATCGTGGGTGGGATGGTAATAAGCGGCTACGTTCCAGCCTTCGACTTCAGTTTTTCTTAGTAAGCCTTGCTGGAACAGCTGTTCCGGGCTGATCGAGGGGGCGATCTTTGTCATACGGAAGTAATCTGCGACCCAGCTAGCTTTGCAAATGCCTAGGGCGCGAACCGCATCAAGAACCTGCTGGCGTTGCTCGTCGATCAGTGGTTTAAGATCGCGTTGATCATTCCAATGAGGGTGAACCCGTTCGGTTAAATCATACACCCTTTGGAAACGCTGACGCTTCGCCACCATCACTTTGCCCATGGTGAACAAAACTTCAAGGGAGCGTTTTTCTGGTTTCCACTCCCACCAACCACCACTTTTGCCGTCCGTTCGTTCAAAGTCAGCCGAGCGGCATGCACCGAATTTCTTAATATGTTGGAGGATTTGTTTGACCTGGCTACCGTTCTCAGCGAGCCAACGTTGATTGTATTTCCAGCCCAATCCTTCGGGCTTTAGCATCTGATGGCGATAGCGGCTAAAACTTTCAATTGGCAGGAAACAGGCTTCGTGTGCCCAATATTCGAAAATGTGGGCTTCTTCGAGTAACTGGTCAAGCCAAGCAGGCTCGTATTGACCCAGTCGACTCCAAAGAACGAGATAAGGGCTGCGGGCGACGACGTGGATGGTATCGATCTGCAATACACCCATAGCGCGAATGCAAGAAAGCACATCGTCTTTGTTGGCCTTGGATTTAGGCGAGGTCAGTAAGCCCTGCGCAGCAAGGTGTATGTTTCGTGCTGCGCTCAGGCTTAGTGTCATGCTGGTCGTGAAACTGAATGTGGAGCTGGATATTGATTACGTTTAAAAGTGCTTCAGACCAATCGCCGCCTTGACTTCATCGTTGGTTTTTGCCGCGACTTCACGAGCGCGGTAGGTACCTTCTTTGAGCAATTGCAGTACATGACCGCGGTCTTTCTCATATTCTTGGCGACGTTCACGAATTGGGCGCAGCATATCTTGCAGGATGCCCTCTAAGCGTGCTTTGACTTTACTATCACCGAGACCGCCACGTACGTAGTGGTCTTTCATCGCTTGCAAAGCTTCTTTATCAGTATCGAATGCGTCTAGGTAAGTGAAGGCGACATTGCCCTCGAGGTGACCTGGATCTTCGACGCGAAGATGTAAAGGATCGGTGTACACATTGCGCACTGCTTGTTTGATTTCCGCTTCACTTGCCCCTAAGTTGATCGCATTGCCCAAAGATTTACTCATCTTTGCTTTACCATCGATACCAGGCAGGCGGCCGATTTCTGGAACTAAAGCTTCGCATTCAACCAAGATATCTTTTTTCGCTAAACGGTTAAAGCGACGCACGATTTCATTTGTTTGTTCGATCATAGGAATCTGATCATCACCAACTGGTACCAGCGTAGCTTTGAAAGCGGTGATGTCCGCTGCTTGGCTCACTGGATAGGTGAAGAAGCCGGCTGGAATATCCCGTTCAAAATTGCGCAGGATAATTTCTTGCTTAATTGTTGGATTACGTTCTAAGCGTGAAATTGTGACCAAGTTCATGTAGTAGAACGTCAGTTCAGTAAGCTCTGGAATTTGTGATTGAATGAAGATCGTCGATTTACTCGGATCGATGCCGACTGCGAGGTAATCAAGTGCGACTTCGATCACGTTATTGTGGACTTTCGCTGGGTCATCCATGTTGTCGGTCAATGCTTGCGCATCAGCGATCATGATGTATTGCTTGTATTGATCTTGGTAGGTAACACGGTTGCGTAAGCTGCCGACAAAATGACCCAAATGCAGCGGTCCAGTCGGGCGATCGCCTGTCAAGATTAAATGCTGTTTGTTGGCCGATGGTTGGGCGTAAGCTTTTGCCACTTCATTGCTTTCTGCTGCTGAGTTTGCTGCTGGGTTCGCTACTTGTGAGCTCATGAAAAATCCAAAAATAAATATAAAGTAATAAATGAAAATGCCGCGCTTCAATCCAAGAAGGGCGGCATTATGAAATTTGTCTTGATTGTAGTCGAAACGGGACGCCACCCTAAAAGAAGGTGTTACGCCAATGACCGCAATGAAGTGTAAATGTTGAATACATGCAGGCATAATGCCGTTTTTCCCTGTTTTTTGTCAAGAATTGTCGGGGGTGACATGTTAAAATCTGGCCTTTTCCGACTGTGGCGTCCGGTTCATTCACTTTGATCCCAGTTCAAGCAGAATTTAGATAGAAAGCCAATTTGTGAATTCATCACCAACTAAACTCATTATTGCTTCTCGTGAAAGCCGCCTGGCAATGTGGCAAGCAGAAAACGTACGTGCTCGTTTGCAGGCCTTATATCCTGCTTGTGAAGTTCAAATCTTGGGCATGACAACGCGTGGCGATCAAATTCTTGATCGGGCTTTGTCGAAAGTCGGCGGTAAGGGTTTATTCGTTAAAGAATTGGAAGTCGCGATGGAAGAAGGTCGCGCCGACTTGGCGGTGCACTCTTTAAAAGATGTTCCTATGGATTTGCCTAAAGGTTTTAGTCTGGCTGCGGTTTTAGAGCGGGAAGACCCGCGTGACGCTTTTGTGTCGAACCAATTTAATAGCCTAGCCGAGCTTCCTTCTGGAGCAGTGGTCGGAACCAGTAGCTTGCGTCGACAAGCCTTAATTTCAGCGCGCTTTCCGCATTTGGTGATCAAACCTCTGCGCGGAAATTTGGATACGCGTCTACGTAAACTCGACGATGGCGAATATTCAGCGATTATTTTGGCGGCAGCTGGCTTGAAACGTTTGGGTTTGCCAGAGCGTATCAAGGCTTTCCTTGATCCAGTTGAAAGTTTGCCTGCAGCGGGGCAGGGGGCAATGGCGATTGAGATTCGTAGTGATCGCCAAGACTTAATCGAAATTCTAGCGCCACTCAATCATCTTGAAACCTCACAGGCTGTGAATGCGGAACGCACCGTTTCAAAAGCGTTTGGTGGTAGTTGTCAAATTCCTTTGGCTGCCTTTGCTGAGATTACCGAGGGCAAGATGCGTTTGCGCGCTATGGTTGCCACGCCCGATGGTTTGCAATCGGCCAAAGCAGAGTTAAGCGGTGATGCCATCGATGGTAATGCTTTGGGATTGGAAATTGTTTCAGCTCTGCGAGCACAGAACGCCGAGGCGATCCTTGCGCAATGTAAAACGCAAGAAGACAATCAAGCGACTTAATGACATTGGAACTGCGTGAATCAAACATTGTGAAGTCGAACATGCACCACAAAATCGTTATCACGCGTCCAGCAAAGCAATCGCTGAAACTCATCTCATTATTCGAGCAGCAGGGTAAGCAATCGGTTATTTTTCCGATGTTTGAAATCGCAGCACTCACCGATTTTTCCGCCCTAGATCAACAGCTTCAACGTTTGCAGGAATTTGCCTTAGTGGTGTTCGTGAGCCCTAATGCGGTTGACGCTTTTTTTGCGCGACTACACATGTTAGGGATAAATAGGCCACAAAGCTTGAATCTAGCTGTGATGGGAGAGGCAAGTCGTGCGACACTCAAACGCTATGGCGTTGATTTCGAACGTACCACGGTGATTAGTCCAACAGACAAGAAAAAAACAGACTCGGAAACCTTGCTCAAGGAACTCGATCTCGCTGCTCTTACTGGGCATGAAGTCTTGGTTGTGCGCGGTGATTCAGGACGTGATTTCTTTGCGAGCAGTTTGCGTAATGCGGGTGTCCAGGTGACGCAAGTGGCCTCCTATCGACGTGTGATTCCCGATTTTGATCAAGAGCGCCAGCATGAATTTCAAGCGCTCTTGGAAAACGCCACAGCTTGGATAGTGACGAGCTCAGAAGTGCTGCCACGACTGCTGAGCTGGGCTGAACAATTGGGCGGAAAAACAATGGTTGCTAAAATGCAACAACAAGCTTTGTTCATGCCACACGCTAGGATTGCGGAAAAGGCAGAAGAATTAGGCTTTCAATCGATTACATTGACAGCTTCAGGCGACGAAAACCTCGCACTCGCGTTACAATCTCGTTATGAATGATCAACCTATAAATTCCGAAGCTATGTCGACACCTAACTCGACCGAAAATAATGTGGTGGTGGCGCCGACCGTGGTGGCCGCAACAGAGACGCCTAGTTTTTGGCGCAGTCAACAAGCGCCTTATGCTTTGTCGGCAGTGCTTGCCGTTTTATTGGCGATGCATTGGTACGCCTCGAACACACAAATCCATAGTTTGCGTGATGAGATGGCGCGTCGTTTGCAACTAAGCGATGTTTCGGCAATCGAAGTCAAGGGAATTGCAAAGACCGTACAGGAAACGTCGAAAGACTTGCAAACCAAAGTGACTTTGCTCGAAGGCAAACAGGCTGAAGCTCAAGGCCAGCAGTTAGCGCTTGAACAGTTGTATCAAGATTTATCCAAGAATCGTGACGAATGGGCCTTAGCCGAAATCGAGCAAGTATTGGCCACGGCAAGTCAACAGTTGCAGTTGGCAGGGAATGTACAAGGTGCCCTGATTGCGCTGCAAAACGCGGATAATCGTTTAGCGAAATCTGAAAAAGCGCAATTTATCGCGGTTCGTCGCGCGATTGCGAAAGATATTGAGATGCTCAAAACTTTGCCGCAACTTGATATGACAGGTTTGGTTTTGCGATTGGATAGCGTGATCGCGCAAGTCGATAATATTCCATTGTGGTCAGACGAAAAACCGCCGGTATCGGTCACCGCACCAAAGGCACCATTACGTGTCTTGCCTAAACCGACAAAGGGTAAGACCGAAAAAGATAGTGACACTGGCGGTGAAAATACCTTCTCTGCCAAGGTGCAAGACTATTGGCAGAGTTTTTCGAGTGAGATGTGGACCGAAGTAAAACAGTTGGTACGAGTCCGTAATGTCGAGAACCCAGAAGCTCTGCTGTTGACGCCGTCGCAGGCCTATTTTGCGCGAGAAAACTTGAAGCTGCGTTTATTGAACGCGCGCTTGGCACTTTTGTCTCGGAATGAAGGTGCATTTCGTAGCGACATGATTTCAGCGCAGGACATTATCACGAAGTATTTTGATGTGCGTTCTAAGCAGGCACAAACTGCACAGTCATTGCTGAAACAAGTGCAAAACAATAATTTGTCGATTGAGATGCCGGCACTGACTGAAAGCTTGAACTCTGTTCGCAATTTCAAGGTGAAACCTTAAACATGCGTATCTTTATTCGAATTCTTATCCTTTTTGCTTTAGCAGCAGGAATCGCTATTGGTGGTCGTTTTAATCCCGGTAACGTGGTGTTCTTCTATCCACCAACACGGATTGATATGTCACTCAACGTTTTCTTGGTGCTGCTTGGCGTCGCTTTCTTTATCTTGTATTTCATGGTTCGTACTTTTGTGGCGACCATGGATATGCCTGCAAAAGTTGCTGAATACCGGCAAGCGAAGCGCGAACGTGAAAGCAATAAAGCCTTGCGTGAAGGCTTGAAGGCGCTGTTTGAAGGACGTTTTGGACATGCTGAAAAATCAGCTTTGAAGGCCGTCGATTTGCCCGAAAATGCAGCATTGAGTGCCTTGATCGGCGCGCGTGCAGCCCACCATATGAGCCAGTTTGAGCGCCGCAATGCATGGTTTGCACGTATCGAGGACGATTCAGCATATAAAACGGCACGTCTCGTAACCATGACAGAGTTGTTTGTCGATGAGCACAAAGCTGAACAAGCTTTGGATGCAGTGCGTGAATTGAATGCACGGGGAAAACGTCATATTCAAGTGCTACGCTGGGCGCTCAAGGCCAATCAACAGGCTAAACAATGGGCGGAAGTAGTGAAGCTGGTTCGCACGCTTGAGAAAAATCATGCGATCCATCCTGCTTTGGCTGGGCGTTTGCGTGAGATGGCCTATGAGGCTTTGTTAAAAGAACATGGCCATGATCCTGAGTCTTTACGTCGCGTTTGGAATGAAGTTCCAGCAGCAGAGCGTAAGAATCGTTATATCGCCTTGACAGCTGCTGCCGCGTTTACCAAATGTCAGTTGACTGAGGATGCTCGCACCATAGTCGAGAAGTCACTCGCTGAGGAATGGGACAACCGTTTGCTACGAGTGTATCGTGAGGCTTCAGCACCAGAAGGTTCTGCTGCTCTAAGGATGCAGATCGAAAATTGTGAGGCTTGGTTGAAAGATCATCCAAAGAATGCGGAGCTGGAATTAACCTTAGGGGTACTCTGTTTCAATCAGAAACTTTGGGGTAAAGCACAGGTTCATATGGAGGATGCTTTAGCACATTGCCAAGAACCGAGAACGATACGTGAATCAAATCTAAGTCTAGCGCGCTTGCACGAAACCATAGGTCAGGCTGATGAGGCTGCTAAGTACTATCGCCAATGTGCAATTGCAACCACTCTTTAATCAACTTTGAGATCTGGAAAGTGCACTCAACCTGATTCTGTTGCATTGCACCAAAACCCCTTAAATATCGTTATAATCACGTATTCCTGACTGATTCTGTTCGATTTACTTTGAAAGTGCATTATGAGTTTAAATAAAGTCCCAGCTGGACGCGATTTGCCTAACGATTTTAACGTGATCATCGAAATTCCTATGAATGCCGATCCGATCAAGTACGAAGTGGATAAAGAAAGTGGCGCGATTTTTGTTGATCGCTTCATGGGTACTGCAATGCACTATCCATGTAACTACGGTTATGTGCCAGATACCATTTCTGGCGATGGCGATCCGGTCGACGTTTTGGTAATCACACCATTCCCATTGATTCCTGGCGTTGTCGTACGTTGCCGCCCAATCGGCATTTTGAACATGCACGATGAAGCGGGTGCGGATGGCAAAGTGTTGGCAGTGCCTATCGACAAAATTCTACCAATCTACCAACACTGGCAAAAACCAGAAGATATGAATGAATTGCGTTTGCGCCAAATTCAACATTTCTTCGAGCACTACAAGGATCTCGAAAAAGGTAAATGGGTCAAAGTTGATGGTTGGGGCGGCCCAGATGAGGCACGTGCAGAGATTTTGAATGGCGTTGAGAACTACAAAAAGTCTCTCGCTTAATTGGATCTAAGTTCACGCAATAAAAAAGGCACCGTGAGGTGCCTTTTTTATTGGGTAGATTTGCTTTACTTTTGGAAAGCAAGCACAACCAAAATTGAAGCGATAATAAAGCTGGACCAGCCAAGCCAGAAAAGTGTGCTCTTTTCGCCGATTTCGCTCGTGGTTTTTCTGATGACATTCGAACTACCTGTCTTACGGCGGTCACGTTTTTCTTTGGCTAGAAACTTATTGAGTGCCAAGGCCATTTCGGCGGCACTCTTGTAACGCCGGTGAGGCTTCTTTTGCATCGCCTTCATCACAATATGGGCCAATTTCTCAGGCACATCAGGATTGATGAGGTCAGGGGATTTCGGTGTTTTGCGTGCGATGTTGTAAAGTAATTTGTCGAAGTCTGAGGCAGAGAATGGTTTTTGATTTGTCAGCATCTCATACAGTGTCGCCCCGAGCGAATAGACGTCTGTTAGTGCTGTAACAGGTTGACTAGATGCTTGTTCGGGGGACATGTAATTCGGCGTCCCCATGATATTGTTTTTGAACAGAGTTTGCGGTTGTCCGTTTTCATCGAGAGTACGATTGGGAACACGAGCAATTCCGAAATCCACCACTTTGGGTTGATTATTCTCGACCAAGAAAATATTGGCAGGCTTAATGTCGCGATGAATTACACCTTGATTGTGGGCGAACGCTAGTGCATTTGCGACTTTGTAGGCGATGCTCGCTGCTTCAATGACGTCGAAACGCTTGCCATTACTCATCAGTTCTCGCAAATCCTTTCCTTGCAAAAACTCCATCGCGATGAAGGTTGTACCTCCTTCAGTCGACGCATCGTAGATGGTCACAATATTCGGATGAGATAAACGGCCCGCAGCACGTGCTTCATTGATAAATTGCTGCTCGCGTTGTTTCTTGTCGTTGGCGCCATTTGGGTTGTTAAGAATCTTGATCGCGACTGGCCTGTCGATAACAGGATCATGGCCGAGCATAACGTTGCCATTGGAGCCACTGCCAAGCTTATCGGTAATGGTGAAGCGACCGATACGGCGCATTGGCGCTTTGGCCTGCGCAGCAGCATTGGACAAGTGAACGTTTTGAATCATTGTTGCCTAACTAAATCTAGTAGTTGGTTGGTATCTTGAAATGATACTTATTTATTGTTAGTCGAATATTAGTCGATTATTCGCATTATTTTGCATCTGCACATTCTAATAGATTTAACACTAATTAAAGAAGTGGTGTCAGGCCTACACCGAATAATTGTTGCAAATGCGTGTAAATTTTGTTGAAAAGATTGCTTTTGCTTATTTAAATGGTGAATGTTCATTCAATTCATCGATGTATTCGGAGATGCCGTGTTTCTCACGCTGCAAGAAATTGGCGACAGCGTCGTAGAACATCGGTTCCTGTAAGTAGTGCGCAGAATAAGTGGTATGCGGTAGGAAGCCGCGTGCCATCTTGTGTTCGCCTTGCGCGCCACCTTCAAATCGCCGTATCCCCTTTTTGATGCAAAATTCCAAGGCCTGATAATAGGCGGTTTCAAAATGTAGACAAGGAATGTACTCGGTGCTGCCCCAATAGCGCCCAAACAGTACGTTTTCATCGTGTATTAAGAGCGATGCAGCGATAGGCTTATCGTTGCGGTAGGCCAAAATGAGATGAATATTTTCGGGCATGGTTTGCCCGATTTTTAGAAAAAAATCGAGGTTCAAGTAGGGCGAGGAGTGGTGTTGTGCATAGGTGTTGTCATAGCAGGTCTTAAAGAACTCCCATTCTTCGCCTTGGATTTGACCACCTTCGAGATGCCTGAAAGTGACGCCTGCTTCTTGCACTTTACGCCTTTCAGCGCGAATGTTTTTCCGTTTCTTAAATTCGAGGTGCGCTAAGAAATCTTCAAAGTCTTCATATTCTTGATTCTGCCAATGAAATTGCACACCCTCTCGCAGAAGAAAACCGTTTTCTTGCATTTGCAGTGCTTCATCTTGCGGCAAGAACAAAATATGCGTCGACGAATAAAGCTTGAGTTGGCCAATGTGTTGGATCGCTTGGATTAGACCACGACGCGCTACGTCATCAAGCGCGATTAGACGATTGCCGCTGACGGGTGTGAAAGGTATCGCTGACAGTAGTTTTGGATAATAGTCCAGACCGTGTTGGCGATAGGCATTGGCCCATGCCCAGTCGAACACATACTCACCGTAAGAATGCATTTTCTCGTACAAGGGAAGGGCAGCAGCGAGCTCCTTATCTCTCCAGAGGCAAAGGTAGCGGCAGGTCCATCCAGTATCTGCCGATGCAGAGCCAGAAGTTTCCATTGCCGATAGGAAGGCATAACTCAAGAATGGGTTGCTGGCACTTTGTTGGGCGATAAGCTTGTCCCAATCTTGTTGTCGAATCTCTGATAGAGAATCGAGCAGCTGCATGCGATAATGTAGGTCTTCAGAATCCATAGCTTTCGGTAAAACGTATGACTGTTAAAGTTGCTATTGCGCAAATGAATAGTATTGTCGGTGACCTCGCTGGCAATGCTGCTAAAATTGTAGATCTTGCCCGTCAAGCTCATACTGCAGGGGCCGATATTTTGGTCACACCTGAATTGTCTTTGGTTGGCTATCCTCCCGAAGATTTGCTCTTGCGAGCTGGCTTTTACCGGCAGTCGGCACAGGCTTTGTCAACATTAGCAGCGGCGCTCGCTGAATTCCCTGGTTTGCATGTTCTGGTCGGGCATCCGCATCAAGTCGTTGACTCACACTATAACGCGGTTTCCATTTTGTTGAATGGTAGTGTGTTAGCCAGCTATTGTAAGCATGCACTTCCGAACGATATGGTGTTTGACGAAAAACGCTATTTTGACGCTGGCAATCAGGCAGTTGTTTTCGAGGTCAAAGGCACGCGTTTCGGTATTAATATTTGTGAAGATACGTGGACGGCGGCCGCTCCGTTGCAGGCACGCGAGGCCGGAGCACAAGTCTTACTGGTGCCAAACGGTTCTCCATTTCATCTAAAGAAAGAAGCTTTGCGATTTGATGTAATGCGCAAACATGTCTGCGCTGCAGGAATGAGCATAGTGTATGCCAATCTCTTGGGCGGGCAGGACGAATTAATTTTTGATGGAAATTCTTTTGTCTTAGATAAAGATGGACGCCGCCTGCTGCAAATGAAGCATTGTGAAGAGCAATTGGCCTTTATCGATTTTATCGATGCAGTGCCTCAGCCAGCAATATGCGAAGCGAGCTTATCGACGGAAGCGCAAATCTATCAAGCTTTGGTATTAGGTGTGCGCGATTACGTCACAAAAAATGGATTTCCATCGGTATTAATCGGCTTTTCTGGCGGCGTCGATTCTGCATTAACATTGGCAATCGCAGTCGATGCATTGGGAGCGGACAAAGTACGTGCGGTGATGATGCCTTCACCTTACACGGCAGACATCTCTTGGTTGGATTCTCGCGATATGGTGAAACGTATCGGTGTTCGCTATGATGAAATTTCCATCAATGAATGCTTTACGGCGTTTCGTAACACCTTGAGTCAAGAATTTGCTGGCTTGAAGGAAGATACAACGGAAGAGAATATTCAGGCGCGTATTCGCGGCACCGTCTTAATGGCGATGTCGAATAAATATGGTTCCATCGTCTTGACGACTGGGAATAAGAGTGAAATGGCCGTTGGTTACTGTACTTTGTACGGCGATATGGCTGGTGGATTTGCTGTCATTAAAGATATCGCAAAGACGATGGTGTATCGCCTGTGTGCTTATCGAAATTCAATTTCTGACGTGATCCCTGAGCGCATTATTACTAGACCACCATCTGCAGAGTTGCGCCCAGACCAAAAAGATCAAGACAGTCTTCCGCCTTACGATATTTTAGATGGCATCATGCAGCGTTATATGGAAGAGAATCAATCACGTGCTGAGATAGTCGCGGCAGGTTACAGCGAAGCTGATGTTGAAAGAATTACGCGTTTGATTAAAATTAACGAATACAAACGTCGTCAGGCGCCGGTAGGCATTCGCATTACGCATCGCGCTTTCGGTCGTGATTGGCGTTATCCAATTACCTCGAAATTCAGAGATTAAGCATTATTCAAAATAAACGATAGGGACGGGCAATTTTATGAAACAAATTACTGCAATCATTAAGCCTTTTAAACTCGATGAGGTCAGAGAAGGTTTAGCCGATGTCGGAGTCACGGGTTTGACGGTCACCGAAGTGAAAGGTTTCGGTCGCCAAAAAGGGCACACTGAGTTGTACCGCGGCGCCGAGTATGTGGTTGATTTTCTACCAAAAATAAAAGTAGAAGTCGTGGTCGATGATAAGGTGTGTGATGATGTTGTTGATGCCATCATCAAGGCTGCCCATACTGGCAAGATTGGTGACGGTAAAATCTTCGTGCAGAATGTGGAACAAGTGATCCGTATCCGAACCGGTGAGACCGGCCCAGAAGCGGTTTAACTGGAACGCAGTAAGACGATCAAAGCACCCGAGCCACCATCAGCAGCGGTGGCTTGGCTAAAGGCGATGACTTCTTCTTTTTGTATCAACCAGTTGCGGACCTTGTTTTTGAGCACAGGTTCTTTGTTGATTGAGCCTAAACCCTTGCCATGTATAACGCGAACACAGCGAAAACCGCTGCGCACGCAACGCCGTATAAACTCCCCTAAATTATCGCGAGCTTGATCACGACGCATGCCATGTAGATCGAGTTGGGCCTGTATCGTCCATGCACCTTGCCGTAATTTTTTGGCGACATCGATACCCACACCAGGTCTGGTGTAACTCAAGCTCTCGTCTGAGTCGAGTAAGCTGCCAGCATCGAATTCATCGGAAATTGATTCTTGGAATGCGGCGCGTTCGTCTTCGATATGCTTGTAGGGAATCGGTGCTGGTTTCTTGGGTTGTGGATGATGCTTGTCGACATTCTTTGATTTCAATGCCTGCACTTCACCGACGGTATTGCGAAAAATATTGGCCTCGATTGCTGCTTGCTTCTCGCGCGCGAGCCGCTCCGCTTCTGCTTTTGCACGTTGTTCTTGTTGCTGTTTAAGCTGTTTCGCGAGGTCTTGTAAGTCAGCAAAATTTTTCATTGATTTGCCACGATATTTGCTGGTGAGGGAGAAAAGCGAGTAGGTCTTGTGTGCACTTCTGATGCACACAAGACTTTATTTTGGAAAGATCTTACTTAGCCTTCGAGGAAACGCTGTGCGTCCAACGCCGCCATACAGCCTGTTCCAGCGCTGGTAATCGCTTGGCGGTAGATATGGTCTTGCACGTCGCCAGCTGCAAATACGCCAGGGATGTTGGTTGCGGTCGCCATGCCCTCATTGCCCATTTTGGTAATGATGTAACCGTTCTTCATTTCCAACTGACCTTCGAAAATGCTGGTGTTCGGTTTGTGTCCAATCGCAATAAACACACCATGTAATGGCACTGAGCTCACCACGCCATCAGCGGATTTGATATTGATGCCGGTGACGCCAGAATCATCGCCAGTGACTTCGTCTAAAGTATGATTCCATTTGATATCGACCTTACCCTCTGCAACTTTTGCCATCAAACGATCGATCAAAATCGCTTCAGCGCGGAACTTGTCGCGACGGTGGATGACGGTCACTTTGCTAGCGATATTCGATAGATATAGCGCCTCTTCAACAGCCGTGTTGCCACCACCTACGACTGCCACTTCTTTGCCGCGATAGAAGAATCCATCGCAAGTTGCGCAGGCAGATACGCCTTTGCCCATAAAGGCTTCTTCAGATGGCAAACCTAAGTATTGTGCCGATGCCCCTGTCGCAATGATTAAGGAGTCGCAGGTGTATTCGGCTTGGTCGCCGATTAAGCGAATTGGTTTTTCGGTTAATTTCGCGGTGTGAATATAGTCGAAAATGATTTCGGTATTGAAGCGCTCTGCGTGCTCCAAGAACCGCTGCATTAATTCTGGACCTTGCACGCCATTGGGATCTGCTGGCCAGTTTTCAACGTCAGTGGTAGTCATGAGCTGGCCGCCTTGTTCTACGCCTGTGATCAAAACAGGTTTGAGGTTGGCACGAGCTGCATAAACCGCTGCAGAATAGCCTGCAGGGCCGGAGCCTAGGATCAAGACGTGGGCGTGTTTAGCTGTAGTAGACATAGTGGTTCCGATAAGAAAAGTCGACAATACCTATAGTGAGAGCACAATTTATCGTTGGGTATTGGCCAGGAGCTCTGCAGATGGAGCATTTGGGCAATAAATCAAGCGATGAAATCATCAGAGGGGGGATTATCCCAGATTTGCGTTGACTTGACTTTATTCAGCTCAAGGAACTCACAAATTGATGCGAATGCAAAGAAAAACGCCCAGCGTTGAAACCGGGCGTAGTTATTCGATTGATGTTTTTCAATCTAGCTATTTTTATAAGCGTGCTTTAGTTAACGCTCGCAACAAAAATTCCACGAGCGCCAAGGTTAATTGTGGCGATGCCATTGCCATCCGCAGTTATGCTGGTGCCAGCAGGGAAGAGTGGGGTCAGTGTTGCGTTTGCAGGCAGCCCACGAATAATGGTCGAACTGCTGCTATTGTTGTAGTTAATCACCACAAGGCTACGCTCGTTTCCAAGTTGACGTTCAAAACTCATCACGTTATTGCTGGTGCTAGGATTTTGATAATTTCCTTGGCTCAGTGACGGGCGTTGTTTGCGCAGACTGATCAAGCTCTTGTAGAAATTCAACAAGGAATCTGGATTGCTCGCTTGGCTAGCGACGTTTTGGCTGGCGACATTGCCGGAGAGTGCGCGGAATGGTGTGCCGGTAGTAAAGCCTGCGTTGCTGGTGTTAGCTGTCCAGCTCATTGGTGTGCGCAACTTGTGGTCGCCACTGAGGTTGGCAGCGCCCGCCAAACCAATTTCTTCACCGTAGTAAATGAATGGAGTTCCGGGTTGTAATAGGTAAGTGGCTGCTGCCAGACGGTATTGGCTGATGTCGCCACCGACTTGATCCCATAAGCGCGCGCCAGCAAATTCGTCATGGTTGGATACCATAGTCGCAATCGTCAGTGGTGCATTCGGGAAGTAATTTGCTACCGCTTGGATGGCACTGCTTTGTCCTTTGGCGGCATTCACGATGTCATAGTTATGTTTGAAAGCGAAAGCATTGCCGCAAGAACTGCTTTCTGCATAAAGTAGAGGATTGCCCGGTGCTTCGCATACAATGAAGCGTTTATCGTATTGCATAATATTCTGCTGGACTTTGCCCATCAGACTGACACTCTCCGGTTGACTTTCCCATGCGCCTGCGTTGTTTTCGATGAGATTGCCAACCGCATCAAAGCGAAAACCGTCGACACCACGGTTGAGCCAAAAGCGCAGATTGTTTTGGTGGAAGTCGACCACCGATGGATTGGTCAAATTAAAGTCTGGCATACCAGAGTAGAAAGCTGCGAAGTAAGCACCATTTTTAGTGCCATACCAAGGATTCGCACCGAAAATATTCCATCCAGTCGGCGCGGTATCTTTCCATACATACCAAGAGCGGTATGCATTGGTGGTCGTATCGGCTGAGTTAACGAACAGCGGGTGTGTATTGGCGCTATGGTTCATTACATAGTCGAGAATGACACCGATACCGCGTGCATGTGCTTGCTTTAACAGCTCGTCTAAATCAGCGAGATTGCCATAATCGCTTTCGATATCGCGGTAATCTTTGACTGCATAGCCGTGATCACGATCTTCGCTTTTGGTGATGGGCATCAACCAAATGCCAGTGATGCCGAGATCTTTGAGATAGTCCAGGCTCTGAATCACGCCGCGCAAATCGCCGATACCATCACCATTACTATCTTTGTAGCCGCGCACGTAGATTTCCATGAATACACCCTTAGACCAATCTGCGCTGAGGGGGCTACTGCCGCCTTGCTTTGCGACGGCACTGATATCGACCGCGGGCAAGTTGGCGCTTGGCGTTTCGGTTGTTGGCGTGGTTGTGCCGGTGTTCGGATTGGGATTCGGTGTAAAGGCAACAGGAGCTGAGTTACCGCCACCGCCACCTCCACAGGCGTTTAAAAGTAGGCACAAAGTGAGACTGAGAAGAGTGGGGCGGAGAGTGATTGAGGAGCGCTTTTTCATGCTGAGTGACCTGTATTTTAGTTACAAATAGTGTGGGGTGAGCTTGGTTTTGATGAAAATACTCCTAATAATAATCTGTTTACTCACTTTCAAAGCGCTTTGATGTAATTAAACTACATTTTAAGTAAATAAAAAGCGACCCCGTGGTCGCTTTTTATTTGTGGTTATCTTAATAATTTTGAGGCTGGAGGTTGCCAAGCTCTTACTGATTACATATTCAACTTAATTGATGTCGATTAAGGCTTTCTTTATCGTGTAGGGGCCACTATAAGTGCCACTGGAATTTTTATACGATTGTGTTTGCCCGTCTCGCTTAAATGTAAGCGTGAATGAACTTGGGTTGTAGCTGTCGGATGGAGCAGCACCAGTACTAGATGTCGGAGTTTGATCGGCCATGTGTCTGAATGTGGCCGTGGTGCTGCCGAGACCATTTGCGTCGACTGCAAAGATGTCGCTGGAATTGGCAGCGCTGCTAAATTGGTACGGTGCACTAGCCGATCCGATTAAGTAGGTTTTGCTGCTTGAAATCGTACGATCGCTAAATTTGAAAGTATCACCCGCAGTCAAATATGACAAACGTACCGCTGCCGCACTAAACTTTGTTCCACTACCAAAATTGCTGCTGGTCGCTTCAGCTATAAATACCCCAGCAGCACCATATACCGTTGCAATATCGCCGTTGACATAAAGCGCTGTATTCTGATCGATGCCATAGCTCACTGTTGGGCCAATGTTTTTCAGCGCGGCGATCATTCGACCTATGCGTCCTGAGCGACTGGCACGATTATCAAAGTGGGTATCAACATTCGCATTTGGAATGAAACCGAAGCCCTTGATTTTGGTGCCGTAATCGACATTGCTTGGATGCGTCAAACAACTCGGTGCTGGTGTGCCATCCGATGCAGGAGCGACGTAAGGGCAATTCGCTGGTGTGATGGAGCGTAAGGTATTTTGATTCAAGTATCCAATGCTAATGCCTTCGCCATACGAAGTGCTTGGCGCGATCGCTGTGCCCGCAGAGTCACCTGCATAAATCAGGCTGCCCGCGTTGTATCGACTACGAATCGCTGCCATCAATGGCGAGTCGCTTCCGTCATCTTTCAAGAACGTTCTTGCTAAACGAGACTGATCGCCACCAATGACGTAGACCAAATCTGCTTGATTGATAATCGCGATGTTGGCTTGCCCTTGGGTGCTGGTGTTGCCCGAGTTCGAAGCATAAGTATCGTGATGGCTGAGGATGTGTTTGGGTGAAAAACCATGGCGTTGGAACAAATTATAGTAAGACCATGTGCCACTCGTGGTGTCGTTATTGAATTTGTCGACGCCATCTGCCTGATTAACTGCAGCTGCGGTAATGATTGCTACGCGCGG